>CAYYQJ010000101.1:0-8330 GCA_964473775.1 uncultured Bacteroidales bacterium
AACACTCTTTCCCTACACGACGCTCTTCCGATCTCGGGTAAGGTATCCACATAGGTGGATTTGAGTTTTGTAAGCGAACGATAATCCAGAATCTTTTCTATGATGGGATGTTTATGCACCAATTTGCTCAACACATCTTCGGCAGTAGAAAACTGTTTGGTGGCAGTTTTTTTCGGATTCTCGATAATTTTCATGTGCCCGTAAATAACATCGCCCAGTTGTTTGGGTGATGAAATATTGAAACGCAGACCAGCCAGATTATAAATTTCATCTTCCACCTGATTCACTTCAATAAGCAATTGAGCCGAATAGTCGTTCAGGGCTTTTTTATCGAGTTTCACTCCTTCGGTTTCCATAGAAGCCAACACCGCAATCAGCGGAATTTCTACATCATGAAACAAAGAAACCTCTTTTACTTTGTTTAATAAAGGCTCTAAAACTTCTTTCAATTGAAAGGTAACATCGGCATCTTCGGCGGCATATTCTTTGATTTCTTCGGCAGGAACCATAGCCATTGAAATCTGATTCTTGCCTTTTTTTCCTATGAGTTTTTCTATGGGCACGGGCTCGTAATGCAGATAACTTTGCGAGAGATAATCCATATTATGACGCATGTCGGGTTCAAGCAGATAGTGTGCCAGCATGGTGTCAAACAATGGACCTTTCACCTCAATGCCATACCATTTAAGCATTTCCATATCAAACTTCATGTTTTGGCCAATCTTTGAAGAAGTGGATTCTTCAAAAACATGTTTAAATTCATTAAGCAAAAGACAGGCATCTTCATAAACAGAAGGTACAGGCACATAATAAGCAAAATGGGGTTTCATGCAAAACGACATTCCTACCAGTTCGGACGAATTGGGGTCTAAGCCTGTGGTTTCCGTATCGAAACAAAATTGTTTGGCCTGAAGCAGTTCGGCTATCAATTTACTTCGTTGTTCGGGCGAGGTAATCAGCACATATTCGTGAGGGGTATTATAGATGTTGTTCAATGTAGCCGTGCCTGGGGTTTCTTCTTCTTCCAAAGTTTCTGTCATATCGGCAAACAAATCGGTTTGCATGCTTTTCTGTACTATCACTTTTTGTTCCTGTTGTTGCACAGATAAATCGGTAAAAACGCGTTTGGCGAAGGTTCGCATTTCGAGCTCATCAAACAGTTCTTTCAGTTCTTTTTCGTCGGGGGCATCCAGATGCAGTTTGGTTTCGTCGAATGCGATGGGCACATTCAGAATGATGGTGGCCAAAGATTTTGATTGAATGCCCAATTCGCGGCCGGCAATAACTTTTTGTTTGATTCCTTCGGGAGTGATTGAATCAATATTTTCCAGAATTCCTTCCAGCGAACCATATTCATTGATGAGTTTGCGGGCACCTACTTCTCCGATGCCTTTGATTCCGGGAATATTATCGGAGGCATCTCCCCAGATTCCCAACATATCCACCACCTGAGATGGGTTTTGAATGCCAAACTTTTCGCAAACTTCTTTCACACCCATTACGGCGGGTTTATCGCCAAAACGGGCAGGTTTATAAATGAATATATTTTCGCTTACCAACTGACCGAAATCTTTGTCAGGAGTAACCATATAAACGGTGAATCCGGCCTGTTCGGCTTCTTTGGCCAGGGTGCCAATTACATCGTCGGCTTCATAGCCTTCCACAAAAAGTGTGGGAATGTTGAAGCCTTCCACCAGCCGTTTGATATAAGGAATGGAGTTGGCCAAATCTTCGGGCATTTCCTGACGGTTGGCTTTATATTGAATAAATTCGTCGTGACGCAGGGTAGGGGACTGAGTGTCGAAAGCCACACCGATGTGCGAAGGTTTTTCTTCTTTCAATAGTTTGTATAAAACATTGGCAAAGCCATGAACTGCGGAGGTGTTCACGCCTTTGGAATTGATTAGTGGGCGGTCTCTATAGGCATAAAACGCCTGATAAATAAGCGCCATGGCATCGAGGAGGTAAAGTTTTTTATCGTTTGACATAAGTATAAATTCAATTGTGAAGACCGGCTATTTAACATGAAAAATAGCCGTAAACCTATTATTTTGCAAATTTAGGTATTATTTTTTTATGAAATAGGATGTTGTAAATCCGATTTCATTTATAATCTATCTTAAAAATTAAAGTTAAAATAATATACGTTCGCACATTTTGAGTAATTTTGCACCCATTATCTAACTAACTTAGTGAAAAGACTCCAAATTATCTTACTCCTGCTCATAGGGAACTATTCTTACGGACAGCTTGTAGTAAATACTTCGCCTACTGCAACCCAAATGGTACAAAGTTTTATCGGTGGAGGTGTTACTGTTTCGAATATTGTTTATACAGGTGGAGCTGCTTCGCGGGGTTCTTTTTCGAATGGAAATACAACCAATCTGGGATTAACAAACGGCATACTTTTGTGCACAGGAAGTGCCACTGCCATCATAAATCCGGCCTCTTTTTTAATGTCAACCAATTTGGGCCTTGCCGGTGATGCAGCCCTAAATAATATTAACAATGGTTGCCTTACTTATGATGCCTCGATTTTGGAGTTTGATTTTGTTCCTGTTTCCGACAGCATAAAATTCAAATATGTTTTTGGCTCGGAAGAATATCCGAATTATATATGCTCGCAATACAATGATGTTTTTGCATTTTTTATCACGGGAGCCAATCCTGCAGGGGGCAATTATAACAATTTCAATATGGCTTTGGTGCCAGGAACCAATATTCCGGTTTCTGTAAATAGTATTAATTCGGGGACGCCGGGGAGCGGATATTCATCAGGAGGTTGTTTGTCCTTAGGCTATTCCAATTATTTTGTAAATAATGCTGCGCTGGCTGGAACTACTATTGCCTTTGGAGGATTTACCAAACCTTTATATGCCAAATGTAAAGTGGTTCCTTGTAATACTTATCATTTAAAAATGGCTGTTGCCGATGGATATAATGGTCTGTATGATTCAGGAGTGTTTTTAGCAGCCAATAGTTTTACTTCTAATACTTTTACGGTCAGTAATTATTATACTGGTTCGGTTTCCGGAAATAGTGCTGTTGAGGGATGTATTGATGGGATGGTTTCTTTTGTAAGTCCCATTCCGGTTACATCGCCTTTGGTTATCAATTATACCATCAGCGGAACCGCAAGCAACGGAACGGATTATACTACTTTGCCAACTTCGGTTACCATTCCTGCCGGTCAGGATTCAATAGGTTTGATTATTCATCCAATATCTGATGGTATTACAGAAGGAAACGAAACGGTGATTCTTAGTATTATCAATGGATGTGTGACTATAAAAGATACCATTCTGATTTCGGATCATGTAAATATCAGTGTAAATGTCGGCAATGATGTGAGTGTTTGTGCCGGAGATTCTACCACACTTACTGCAATACCTACGGGAGGAGTTTTACCATTAAGTTATGTATGGAGTGCCGGTGCCGGGAACCTTAATCCGGTTACGGTTTCACCGGCAGGAACTACCAACTATGTGGTTACAGTTATAGATTATTGTGCTTCAAGTGCCACAGATAATGTTGTGGTAACGGTAAATCCAATAGTTACGCCTACGGCCAATGCTGCCCCATCAAGTATATGTAGCGGAGAATCTACAGTGATTACTGCTATCGGAGCCGATACCTATGCGTGGATGCCCGGAAATTTAAGCGGAAATTCTGTTACGGTTTCTCCTGCAGCATCAACCATATATTCGCTTACAGGGACTTCAACAGGTGGCTGCACAGGTACCACAAGTGTTTCGGTTACTGTAAATGTTATTTCACCCTTATCAGCTACTGCTTCACCGGCTGCTATATGTGTTGGACAATCGTCCACTCTGAGTGCTGTTGGTGCCAATTCATATACGTGGATGCCCGGAAATTTAAGTGGGAGCACGGTTACTGTTTCGCCTCTGACTTCAACAACCTATACTTTTACGGGTAGTTTTGCGGGAGGCTGTACTTCATCAGCAATAGTATCTGTAAGTGTGAATACCATGTCAACCTTTTTGGCAGTTTCATCAAGCAATGTAATCTGCAACGGACAATCCACTACCTTGACAGCTTCTGGTGCCGACACCTATTTGTGGATGCCTGGAAGTTTAACAGGTTCAACAGTGAATGTTTCTCCGTCTTTAAGCACAACCTATACCGTTATCGGAACATCTACAGGAGGTTGCACTGCAGCAGACTCAGTTAATATTACAGTAAACAGTGTACCCATTGTTACGATAAATGCATCTCCCAATCTTATATGCAACGGTCAGACTACAGTAATTACTGCTACCGGAGGCGCAAATTATTTATGGTCGCCAGGAGGCGAAACCATAGCTAGTATTACGGTTACGACATCCTCTACAACAAACTATATAGTTACTGTGAGTTCAGGTGCAGGATGTTCTGCCAGTGCTTCCACTACGATTACTGTTACTACTTTTCCTGTTGATGTAAACAGTACCAATGAAAATTGCGGACATGCAAACGGAACTGCTACGGCTATTGCCTCGGGTATTTGCGGAAGTAATTATACTTATAATTGGAGCACAATACCTGTGCAAAACAATCAAACTGCAAGTAATCTGGCAGCAGGAAATTATACGGTAAGTGTTTCATGTGGCGTGTGTAGCAGTATGGCTTCGGTTTCAATTGCCAACGATCCCGGTCCGAATGCCAATTTTATTGCCACACCTCAGGTGATTACTATTGAAAACCCTACGGTGGATTTTACTGATGTTACTTCGGGAAATATTAATGCCTGGTATTGGAATTTGGGTGATGGAGCTTCTTCTATAAATTCTACGTTACAACACACCTATACACAAGTGGGCAGTTATGATGTGATGCTTGTGGTAGTGGATAATAACGGCTGTAGCGACAGTGTTATTAAAACCATCATAGTACATGATTATACCACTCTGTATATCCCCAACACTTTTACTCCCAATGATGATGGAAACAACGATGTGTTTACGCCGCGTGGGATAAATATTGATGCCGACAATTTCGAAATGCTGATTTACGACAGATGGGGAGAGTTGGTTTATCAGACCAAAAAGTGGCTGGTCACCTCCTGCGAAGGATGGAATGGTACTAAAAATAATTCCGGAACTTCCGAAAAAGCCGTTACCGGCATTTATACTTACCGGATTTATGCCGGAAACGCCATCAGCAGGTATAAGGTGTATGTGGGTACGGTTACGCTGATACAATAAATTATTTCATCAGGATTTGATGGTTACATTTATTAAGCCATCATGCCGCGCAGCTTGGGCAGATGAGTAGGCCCCTTCTTCAAAATTTCTATTATTACCAAAGCCAAATTGTTACACAGACATCTGTCTGGTTTAAAAAAAATGATTGATTCACGTGAAATTTGTAAATAACAGAGTATTCAAAGTGGCACAGTAAAATAGAAAAGGCGAAGGGTTCCCTTCGCCTAACCTGAGACATACCTGCGAGCAGATCAGATTTTTTCAACTATTTTTTTACAAAAGTTGTAGTTGGAGTATAAATTTCTAATGTAATGCAGCCAAGGAGAAAATTTCCGAAAGTTCGTGTTATCTTAACGTCATAATCCGAAGCACCAGATGCCATCATTATTGGATCAGAGGTTTTTCCTTTCACTAATCCACCAATAAAATACTTATTAACTTTTTTCACTGTAGTTCCAGTTTTAGCTCCTTTGCCCACACTAAATGAATAAGTGTAGCAGGAACTTAATAAGACACTTAAAAATAGTGCCGTAATAATAATTAATACATTCTTTCTCATATTTACAATATTTGATATTCCTACTCTTATGGCTTTTCAGTTACCGCCCTCACTAAAATATACCTGAGTGAGACAAGTTCGTTTTTTAAAGTGGTCTCTGTCTCCACATTTATTTCAATTATTATTAATTAGTACAAAAAAAAACAGCGTGGTCAAATTGCCACACTGTTGTTGAGGTCCGTCCAAGAACCTGATAAACGAGTAATGCAACGACCACGCTTTCGCGTGGCGTTTTGCATACTATCCCGTTTATCATTAAAAAATTTGGACGTTTTCAACAACAGAATTCTGCTAAGGCTATATTTTATTGTATTTTATTTTACATTTTTTTCTTTTAAAATTCGAGTACAAATTTATTATTTTTATAATACTATCATTAATTTATTTTCTTTTTTATTTCAATTTTAAAAAAACTCACCCCCCAACCCCTCAATCAGCATATTAAAAAATCGAAGGATGAGTTTTTTCTTTTTTATGGTTTATGATAAAACCCCGCTTTCAACCACACTGAATCTGATGGGTTTTTTAGTTGTTTTATCAACATAAACAGCAATATAATATTCAAGGTCGCCTGGTTTGGTGACATTGAAAGTATACACAAATTTGCCACGGCTGGCCTGGCCTAAATAACCGCCACCATTGGCAATAAGGGCAGCAAGGTCGGCAGGTCGAGTGCCTCCTGTTTGCCCATACAAATCGATGCGCAAAACACCTTCAGGCAATCCCACTTTGCCACTCAGGGTGTTTAGAAAATACAAGGTATGCTGACCATGTACATTAATACTAATACGGCTAATAGCAGGTGCGCTGTTTTCAGGAAGTACCACCTTTTCTTTATCGCCTTTCACTTTGTAGCCCAACTCTTTGGCACGGGCTGCCGTCATGCCTGTTGCAGCCTGTGTTTGGGTTAGCCAATTGTCAACATAAGTATTGTTCAATACATCTTCCACATCGTGCAACTCCTGTGTTTTGCTTTTATATTGTTCTAGTAAAGCTTCACGTTCAGTATATAATGTTTGGGCAGCTTCTATCTGAGTTTTAACAGCAGCGGGAAGAGGGTTCAAAGTAACATAGGATGGTTTAGCAATGTGGGCTAATGCGATATCCATCATTTTTTGCAATTTTTCGGGCAGTGTTAGTGCTCTGAAAGCTAACACCAATATAAGTTTCTTTTTAAGTTTTTTCATTTTGGTTTTTGATTTAAGCCCAACAGATTATTTTTCAGTTGGGCATGTTAAAAAATAATTTTAGGGTGATTGGTTTTATTGATGTACAAGATTTTTTTTCCCTTTTCGGGGATAAAATAATCAAGTAAATTGATAAGTACCATCACTGCAGAAATGGTTTTTGCAGTGGCGAAAACGATTTTCGCCACTGCATTGATGGCATCCGCAACGGGGAAAATGGTGTCCGACGCTGCGAAAATAGCTAACGCAGTGTTGAAAATCGATATTTTCATGTTGTTTGGAAATTTTGCACGCGTCAAAAATCAAAACCGACACGTCGGAAATCATTTTCGCCAGTGCAGAAGTCGTTTTTGCAGTAGCGAAAATGAAACTCGCAGTAGCGAAAATGATTCTTGCAACAGCCAAAACCATTGAAGAAGTGGATATTTTGAAGGACATCGAGTCCAACTGTCCTTTGGAAATTACTGAATAATAATAGGTTGAGGTGGTTTGTTTGAATGCACAAACCCGTTCCCTGACATTATTTTTAGCAATAAAAACATGCCTGGCTAAAATCGTAAATAATATCTTGAAAGAGGAGTCCAAAATTCATCTTGTTAAATTCGAGTGTAAAATTCTAAAATGTTTTTTATCTGACAAAGAAAAAAGTGAAAAATTTTATTTCATAGTAAAAATTTTTATTTCCTGAGGTGAGTAGAGTAAGATATTTCGGGATAAAGCCAGGTTGTATAGATGAATTTATACCCGATTTGAAGAACGGACATCATGAAAAAAACATGGTTTTGCCAAAATGTGGTTTTTTGGGGGCATGGCTTGCCCTGGCATAATTGGGAAATAATTTTGATTTTTTTACGCAGTATTGTAAAAAGTATTACTTTTGCGGTGTGGTAGTACAATAGCACACTAAAATTTAATGTATGATTCAAATAAATGATCTGGAGTTTTCTTATAAAAAGAAACAAAAGCTGTTTCAGGGATTAAACCTGGAACTGCCTCCCGGCAGCATTATAGGCTTGTTGGGAAAGAATGGGGCGGGCAAAACCAGCCTTCTGAAACTGATGGCGGGTTTGCTTTATCCCAAACATGGCAACTGTAGTGTTTTTGGGAAAGAAAGTCGTTTAAGACTTCCCTCCTTGCTGTCGGACATGTATTTTTTGCCTGAAGAAATTTATGCCCCATTATTGAAGGTTACTGAATTCGTAAACCTTTATTCGCCGTTTTATCCAAACTTTTCGGCAAATGATTTTGCCAAACATTTACAAGAGTTTGAAATTGACGGAAGCGAAAATCTGAAGCGTATGTCGTTCGGGCAAAAGAAAAAAGTATTGATTTAAAATCCTGTTACAAATTTACACTTTAAATTTAATCCTGAATACGCTT
>CAYYQJ010000102.1:0-8267 GCA_964473775.1 uncultured Bacteroidales bacterium
TGAAGATGAAGATGCAAGCAAACACCGCACCCCCATTGATGGGGCCAACGATGGTGCCAGCGGAGTGGGTGTGTTGATAGAAATTGCCCGCATTTTAAACCAACATAAAATTGATGTTGGTATTGATATTGCCTTTTTTGATGCCGAAGATTATGGCGAGCCCAAAGGCGATACCGAGCATCAAAGCGACGACAATTGGGCTTTGGGCACACAATATTGGTGTAAAAATCCGCACATTCCGAATTATCATGCCAACTATGGCATATTGTTGGATATGGTGGGTGTGCCCAATGCAAAGTTCACAAAAGAAGGCACTTCTATGCAATATGCAGCCGATGTGGTTGGCAAAGTTTGGGGCAAAGCAGCATCAATCAATTACGGTAATTATTTTGTGAATCAGCAAACACAAGCCATAAACGACGACCATTTTAGCATCAACCACCTCACCAGCATTCCTACCATAGATATAATACATCACGACGATACCACCCCTTCGGGTTTCTACAAATATTGGCACACCCTTCAGGATAATATGCAGAATGTAGATAAAAAAACGCTGAAAGCCGTAGGACAAACCTTGCTTACGGTGATATTTGAAGCGCCGAATTAGAGAGGGATTGGGTTGGATGGTTAATTTTCATAACCAAAATCCTTTTTCACAACCACTAAGATAAAACCCATAATATCAGGATAATCCCCTCGCTATATATTCAAAACAACCCGATAACCTTCAAAATCGCCCATCTAATGCATCCGGCCAGGCATCTCACGCCTCCGATTATCGAAGTGATGCATCCGGCCAGGCTTCTCATCGCTCCGATTATCCTTCTCATCGCTTCGGCCAGGCATCTCACGCCTCCGATTATCGAAGTGATGCATTCGGCCAGCCTACTCATCGCTCCGATTATCCTTCTCATGCATCCGATTATCCGTCTTTATCATACAGATTTTACAATGTTACCAATCAGATTTTCCATTGTTTTCCAATTTCTCATCCATCAAATCAAAAAACCCGCTATTTCCCATAATTAGCATATCTTTGCAGCTTGAAAAAAACAACCTAATTTTATGAATAAAGGAACCATTAATACCATTATCGGTATTCTGCTGATATTTGGTATTTTAATCGGATATAGTTTATTAACCGCTCCTTCAAAAGAAGAAAAACAGAAGATTGAAAGATATAATGACTCTGTACACAAGGTTAAACAACAAATCATAAACGATTCTATTGAAGCAATAAAGAAAAAAGGGCTTAAAGGCACCACAGATTCTACCCAAAAAGAAAGTGTAAAAGACTCTACTGTGGCAGTAAAACTGAATGCCGATTCGGTTAAAACCCTGCAATATGGTCAGTTTACAAATGCTACCAAAGGAGTTAACAAACATTATGTTATTGAAGATTCTCTGATTAAAATAAAATTTGCTTCCAAAGGAGGCGGTATCTCTTATGTCGAACTCAAACAATATAAAACATGGGATAAAAAACCTTTAATCCTGTTTAATACCGACACCTCGAATTATAACATCCAATTCTTTTCTGATAATATTGATATCAATACCACAGGATTATATTTCGAACCTTTCTGGTATAACAATGCTTACAATGGCAAAGATTCAATTAATATCAAAGGAAGCGATTCGGTTAGTTTTGGAATGCGCTTATATCCTTCTACCGATTCGGTTAAAAATAAAAATAGCTACATCGAGTATCTTTATGTTATAAAATCAAATGATTACATGATGCATTTCACTATAAACATGGTGAATATGCAGCATATTATTGCTCAAAACAACACTTATTTGGCCTTCGACTGGAAATTAAATCTTACAAAACTAGAAAAACCGGTTACCGCCGGCACTTCGAGCGAAGCTATTAATACCTCTGTGTATTTTAAACCTGCTGATGATAAGGTGGACTATCTGAAAGAGAATAAAGACGATAAAAAAGATAAACTCCCTAATCTGAAATGGGTTTCGTTCAAACAGCAGTTTTTCTCAGCAACACTGATTTCTAAAACTCCTTTTTTAAGTGCCAACCTCGAAACTCAGGAAAGAAAAGACACCATTTTCCCCGGATATCTTAAAACTCTGAGTGCTTCGCTTACCATGCCTTACAGCAATTCGGACAAACTAAGCTACCCTATGTCGTTCTATTTCGGGCCGAATCATTACCGAACCTTAACAAAATACAACCTCGACCTCGAGCGTCAGATACCTTTGGGATGGAGTTTCGCCCCATTGGCATGGATAAACCGTTTCGCAGTAATCCCAATTTTTAATATCCTCGATAGCACAGGAATGAATTATGGTTTAATCATCCTGATACTTACCATTATTCTAAAAATAGTGTTGCTGCCCATAGCATATAAAACCTATATGTCGAGCGCCCGCATGAAGGTGTTGAAACCTGAAGTGGACGAAATTGGACTGAAATTCCCTAAAAAGGAAGATGCCATGAAAAAACAACAGGCAGTTATGGCTATGTATAAAAAAGCAGGAATCAATCCTATGGCAGGATGTATTCCTATGCTGCTGCAAATGCCTATCTTAATTGCGTTATACCGCTTTTTCCCTGCCTCTATAGAATTGCGTCAGCAAAGCTTTTTATGGGCAACGGATTTATCGAGTTACGACTCTATCTGGACATTTGCTAACGGATTCAGCATTCCATGGTATGGCGACCACGTGAGTTTGTTTACTCTGCTGATGACAGTTTCAACCATATTCTATACCAAGCTGAACAATCAAATGATGGCCGGAGCAAATACTCAGCCCGGAATGAAATTTATGATGTATGCCATGCCTGTGATGTTCCTCGGATTCTTCAACAACTTTGCAGCAGGTTTAAGTTATTATTATCTGTTGGCCAACCTGATTACTTTCTTGCAGATGTATTTGTTCAGGAAATTTATCAACGAAGATAAAATTCATGCACGCATTCAGGAAAACAAGAAAAAACCGGTTAAAGTATCTGGATTTCAGAAGAAACTCACCGAAATGGCAAATAAAAGAGGATATCCTGTAAAGAAATAAAACTTCAGTTAATCAGGTTATTTTAACTTTATGAAATCTAAAATCGGTTCAGCTTTAACTAACTGGATTATATTGGTTGTGCTGGTTTTGGTTTGGGGAAGTTCTTTCATCCTGATGAAAAAAGGATTGGAAGAATATTCTTATCAACAGGTTGCATTGCTCAGGCTTGCTATCACCTGTTTGTTTTTGATGCCATTTGTTATATCATCCATCAAAAAAGTAAATGCCAAAAAACTGGGATTGATGGCTATTGTTGGCATCATTGGCAATGGCATCCCCGCATTTTTATTTACCAAAGCCGAAACCGGTATCGACAGTTCGCTTGCCGGGATTTTAAACTCGCTCACTCCTTTGTTCACCTTGATTGTAGGCTTATCTTTCTTTCAAAGTAAAACAAAATGGTATAATGTGTTGGGCGTAATCATTGGTTTGGGAGGCACCGTTGGATTGATGAGTGTGAGCGGCGATAAATCTCTGGAATTTAATTTCAGCTATGGCATCTATGTGATAATTGCAACCCTGTTGTACGCCATCAACCTGAATTTTGTGAAACGCTATTTAAAAGAAGTGGATGCCATAACCATCACATCTTTTGCGTTTTTAACCATAGGAATACCCGCTCTGATTTATTTGTTTGCGGCCACCAATTTTATTAATGTACTGCAAACAACACCTCATGCTTATGAAGGGCTTGGCTATATTGCTGTGTTGGGAATCTTTGGCTCTGCTATCGCCGTCATACTTTATAATAAACTCATCAAAACTTCAGGAGTACTTTTTGCCGCTTCGGTTACTTATATGATGCCCATAGTGGCTGTTTTTTGGGGCATAGCCGATGACGAACGTTTCGAAATGGTTTATGTGTTGTGGATACTGATTATTCTGATGGGGGTGTTTTTGGTGAATTATTCGTTTAAGAAGAAAGCGGCTAAAGAACTTTAAGTTGCAAGTTTTATAAATGCTCAATTTTCAACGCTCAATATTCATTTTTCATTGGAATGAAGAATTGAATTTTGAATGCATTATTTCTTTTTTTCAAAATTAAGAGGTCACTAAATTCAGTAAGAATGTATTTTTACTTATTTTTGCAGTAATACTCAATTATGGGCTACTTTTCTATTTTGATATCACCTTATAAAACCTTTTGTGCTTTTTGCGCAGTTCTGATGAATTGTGGGAAAAAAGGCAGGATGTATTTATTAAAAGCAAAATACAAGCTTCCGGCCAATGTTCATATTGGCGATGTGAGGATTATTGGCAATAATTTCAGTATTGGAGCACATAGTTATTTCAACAGCGGACACATGGCTACAGCTCCCGATGCATCCATTAGCATTGGGAAATGGTGTGCCATCGGACATAATGTTACCATCTTAGCACTAACTCATGATACAGGAGTGCCAACAGGAAATGAAGCAAAACGGCCTTCGAAAAAAGGGAATGTGATTATTGAAGATGGAGTATGGATAGGCAGCAATGCTATCATCACACCTGGAGTTACTATTGGCAAGCAGGCTGTTGTTGGTGGAAATTCTGTTGTAACACAAGATTTACCTCCTCATGCTGTTTGTGCAGGAATTCCCTGCAAACCCTTGTTTTTTAAAAGCGACGAAGACATCAATTTACATAACGATTTAATTAAATAATAAATGAAAATACTCATTACAGGCGGGGCCGGCTATATAGGTTCGATGATTACAAATGTGGCACTTCAAAATCAGATTCAGGTGAAAGTGATAGATTGCCTGTGGTTTAATCAGGCGATTCCTTTGATACACTACAGTAACCCGAACTACGAATTTGTGAGAGGCGATATCTGCGACACTTCTCTTCATGAATCTCTATTAAAAGATGTTGATTTTGTGATTCATTGTGCGGCTGTTGTTGGCGATCCGGCCAGTAAATTGTTTCCTGAACTCACTCAGAGGATAAATTATGATGCTGCTATTGCGCTTTTTAACAAATCGGTTGAAATGCATAAAAAAGGATTTATCTTTTTCTCTACCTGTTCCAATTATGGCGCTGCCATTGGCACTGCCACCGAAGAATCGGAACTGAAACCCTTATCTTTATATGCAGAAACCAAAGTGCATACCGAGCAATACATCATTGATAACCATAAAGACATGGACTATATCGTTTGTCGTCTTTCCACCGTGTACGGACTTTCGCCACGTATGCGTTTCGACCTTACGGTGAATGATTTTACCTTGAATGCTTTCCGAAAGAAATATCTTGATATTTTTCTTCCTGAATCATACCGTCCCTATATTCATGTATTTGATTTGGCTAATACAATACTCCAATTGATTTATAATTTTGAGAAAACGAAAAATAATGTTTTCAATCTGGGATTTACAGGTGAAAATTATATGAAAATAGAAATTGCGGATGCTGTGCAGAAACACATTTCAGGAGTTGAAGTTGATATTTTAAAAGAAGGCGGCGACTTGCGGGATTACAAAGTTGATTTCTCGAAACTCTATTCTTACCTGGGATTAAAGAACATTTTCACTGTAGAAAAATCAGTAAAAGAAATCGTTGCCATTTTAGATTCGAAAATCATTACTGACTTTGACAATCCCGTTTATTACAACACGAGTCCGGATTTAGGCAATTAAAAACACATGGAAAAACCCGGAATCATACTGATTGGAGGTGGCGGTCATTGCAAATCGTGCATTGATGTTATTGAAACTGAAAACCTGTTTCGGATTCATGGCATTCTGGATATTAAAGAAAATGTTGGGAAAACGATTTTTGATTATCCTATCATTGGAACTGATGAAGATATCCGTGCTTTAGTTTTGGAGGAATTTCATTTTATGATAACTATTGGTCATATCCGTTCCAATGAAATCAGAGTGAAGCTTTTTAAACTGCTTACCAAATTGAATGCATTATTGCCTGTTATTAAATCGGCGGATGCATACGTTTCAAGTTATAGTTCTGTTGGGCGGGGCAGCATTGTGATGCATCAGGCCTTGGTAAATGCAAGCGCAACGATTGGAGAAAATTGCATCATTAACAATAAGGCTCTTATTGAACACGATTGCGAAATCGGGAATCATTGCCATATTGCTCCCGGGGCCATTTTGAACGGGAATGTAAAGGTAGGAAGCGGTTCTTTTATTGGCAGTGGAAGCGTTATCACACATGGAATCAGTATTTCGGAAAATAATTTTATTAAAGCAAACAGTCTTATCAAAGAAAATATATGAAAGCAGTTATATTGGCCGGTGGCTTAGGCACAAGGCTGAAACCCTTCACAGATGTTATTCCTAAACCTCTTTTGCCTTTGGGCGAGAAATCGGTACTGGAAATTCAATTGGCACAACTTCGTAAACATGGTTTCGATGAAGTTTTCCTAGCGGTGAATTACAAAGCCGATTATATTCAATCTTATTTGGGAGATGGCGATAAATTCGGAGT
The DNA here is from genome assembly GCA_964473775.1 of uncultured Bacteroidales bacterium. Lineage (GTDB taxonomy): Bacteria > Bacteroidota > Bacteroidia > Bacteroidales > CAIWKO01 > CAIWKO01. The sequence goes on from CAYYQJ010000102.1 coordinate 6,469, forward strand.
AAAACTTCGCTACAGCATTGAAGAAAAACCTTTGGGAACCTGTGGCCCAATTACTTTGTTGAAAGATGAACTGACGGAACCTTTCCTGCTGATGAATGGTGATATTCTAACCAAAGCCAATTTTTCGGAACTCTATAATTTTGCATTGAATTATAAGGAATCGGCGGTTACTATTATTACCAAAGTGATTACCACTCCTTTCCGTTTCGGAAATATTTCATCGGATGGGGTGTTTGTGACCGGAGTGGAAGAAAAACCCGATTTGAAGTTTGAGATTCTCAGTGGTATGTATATCATGAAACCCGAGATTTTTAATTTGATTCCACACAATGAATATTACGGAATTGACACCATGATTAAAAATCTGTTGGCAATTAAACATCCTATTACCAAAATCATTACTAAGGATTATTGGCTGGATATAGGCGTGATGGAAGATTACGAAAAAGCCCGCGAGATTTACGACACTCATTTTAAAGAAGAATAAAATGAAGGTTTTGTTGGTGGGAATGGCTAACCGTAATTTTATGCCCGATTTGCGGGATAATTTACTTAAAGAGAATATTCCTGCCGACATGCTTGATTTATTGGAAGGTTGTTTTGTTGATTCGAATCTGAATAAAACCATCTTTGGAATTAAGATTGAAACCAAAAGTTTTCTGAAAAAGAACATTCAATTGTATCATAATTTCAGAAAAGCATTCATACTATTATCGGAAAACAAAACACATTACGATATTTGCAACATCCATTTTTTGGATGTTAAGTATTATTTCTTTAAACGAAAGCTTACGAAACTTGCAGATAAACTGGTTGTTTCTACTTACGGTACGGATTTTTATAAATACAGTAAGTATGCTTTTTTGCAAAAGCCATTTTATAAAAAAGCCAGCAGGATTACCTTTGCCAATGAGGTGACCAAAGATGCTTTTGATAGGTTTTATCAATATAAGTTTTCGGAAAAACTGGCGATTTGCAGGTTTGGGTTGTCGCTATTACCCTATTTAAAAAACATTCAAACGGAACCGGATTATAAAATAAAGGCTGCAAATAATTTCGGGTTTCCTGAAGATAAAATAGTTATTACCATAGGCTACAATTCCAGTCCAAACAATCAGCATTTGAAAATAATTTCAGAATTCATCAAAATTAAACCTGAAATTAAGGATAAAATATTTCTGATTTTTCCTATGACTTACGGGGGATTTACCACTTATATAAAGGATGTTGAAGGGGTGATGGATAACACAGGCATCCCATATTGCACCCTGAAAAAATATCTAAGTTTAGAAGAGTTGGTATATTTAAGGTCGTCGTCGGATGTTATGATAAATATGCCTGTTAGCGACCAATTATCGGCTACTATGTGCGAATATCTTTATACAAGGAATTGGGTGATTACGGGAAAATGGCTGCCTTATGATAGCATAGACCAAACCGGAGTGAATTACGACCGATTGGAAAATTTTGAACAGCTTACCGGAAGGTTGGAAGAAGTTTTAGAACATTTTGAGGATTATAAAAAAGGTACTGAGCAAAATCCGGAGTGTATCTGGAATTTTTCTTCGTGGGAAAACAATATTATCGGGTGGAAGGAAGTTTATAGCGCATGATTTCGAAAAGCTTTTTAAAATCGTCGTTTATTTATTCGTTTATTGGGGCATTGCCTTTGGTATCGAGTTTTATATTGTTGCCTTTTTATACAGCCTACATGTCGCAAAGTGATGTTGGAATGGTAATGCTTTATATCCTTTTTACAGGATTGTTTCAAATATTATTGAATTTTGGGCTGGACAATT
>CAYYQJ010000103.1:0-8241 GCA_964473775.1 uncultured Bacteroidales bacterium
GGAAATCCGGGGCTCATAATCCAGGTATTAAAAAAGTCGGTAAGATTGATGCCCGAATAGCTGCTTAAAAAATCTCTGAACTGCACGGTGGTGATATCTTTGAACTTATAAGTATTCAGCAAAGCTCTTACCGCAGGAAAAAAAGCTGCATCGCCCATATAATAGCGCAGGGTATGAATCATATCTGCACCCTTGTCGTACACCGTGGTGCCGTAAGTATATTTGCTGGGAATACCATACACCGCATAGTAACTGCTGTCGATGATATGCGCGGTTTCAATCACAGATAAATGACTGGAGCGGATATTGTTTTTATAAGAAATGGCTCCGTAAAGTCCTTCCATAGCAATCGATTCGCAATACTTGGCCCAGCCTTCGTTAATCCACATATCATATTCGGTACGGCAGGTAATCAGGTCGCCAAACCAATGGTGCGACAATTCGTGGGCATACAAGCTTTCGTAGCTGGTATTGCCATTGATAGCAAATAAAGGATAATCAATATTGGTGGCACTTTCCATGGCTCCGCTGTTGAAGGGAACGCCCACATAGCCCACTCTTTCCCAGAGATAAGGTCCGAAACGCGATTCGAAAATGCCCAGAATGGCTTTCAAATTCACAAAAGAACCCGTAACATTGGCATTGTAGGCCGAAGGCACGTTTATTTGAATGGGAATTTTGCCCGTCATGCTCAAAAAAGTATCAATAATGGGCACATAATTGGCCACAGCCACCGAAGCCAGATAGGCAGGAATGGGTTGATGAAGTGCCCAATGATAGGTGCTTGTATTGTTTCCATTGTCGGTAACCGATTCTAAAGTGCCGCCGCATACCGCACGATTGCTGCTCAAAACCGTGATGTGGGTATCGTAATAAGCCCTGTCGGGAAATTCGTCTATACACGGAAACCAAACCCTACCGTAGCTATGAGGTGAGGCCTGAAATCCTACCCCCAGATTATAGGCATACACACTGTCGGCTGAAAAATAAAAACCGCCCCAACCCGAACCATCCATTTGTGGAATGCCATGATAATAAATGGTAAGCGAAACTGTGTCGGTGGTATTTACTGCCGCAGGTAAGGTGGTTTTAATCAGGGTATCGTTATAGGCATAAGTGGTAATCCGAGTAATTCCATAATACACCGAATCTAACGTAAGTTTTAATAAATAAAGCCTGATAAGGTTGGTTCCGTTTTGTTTGGGAACGATTTTTACGGTGGTAAACCCCGCCAGGCGGTGGGTAGATAAGTGCACCAAATCGAGGTGAATATCATAGCTCAACGCATCAATGCTGTCGCTAATGGCTTTATTTTGAGAGAAACTAATGCCTATAGAGGCAAAAAAGAACAATACCGGAATAATTATGTTTTTAATTTTCATGAGCATAAAATAAGATGATACAAAGATAGTATTTTAGTGTTTTACACAATGTTTCATGCATATTTATTCTTAAAGAAAAACGGAATTGGTGGTTGTAAAAAAGGCTTATCCTTTGGGATGAGCCTTTTTTCTTTTAAACTATACTTCAATCAGGCAAAGCGAGTTTGTTTTTAAAGGCTAAAACGAAGGTGGAAGAACCAATCCACTAACATAGCCGGACTAAATCTAAACACAACTAAAAAAGATATACCGAACGGGGGAAAATGCCACTGATTCACGGATTATTTAGATGCGGGGAATGCAATTCTCCGCGAGCGGTATCTATCAGATATTGCTGTCCCATTCGTTTCGTATGTCTTTTGAGTGTTGCTGAAGATCATTATATTGCTTGTCAGATAAGTTTAAAGTTCCACGCAAACTAGATGAATTCTTTTTAGTTATTCTCTCTTCCTGCACTTCATCTGTTGGATAAAGTAATACTTCAATTTGTTTACCCACATACTCTTTTGGAATTAATACATGCAGGTCGGTGTTTGATGGGGTTACAATAGTGCGTATCATTATGCCATTTTTTACAAAGATACTTAATTTTGGAAAATAAAACCGGACCTATATCTAAACACAACTTAAAAAGATATACCGACGGGGGTGAAGCCTGCTGCTGAACTGGGAAAATTGCCACTGATTCAGAGATAATTTAGATGCGGGGAATGCAATTCTCCGCGAGCGGGATACACTCAAAATCAACCATCATTAAATCAATTTATTACAATTCTAAATAACACAAAACTCTTAAGGAAAAGGTCAAAACTCTTTAAGGAAAGGTGAATTCGCATAAGGGAAAGGTGAAAACACTTTGAGGAAAGTAGAAAACACATTGAGGAAAGTAGAAAACGCATAGAGTTTGTGAGGAAAACACATAAGGAAAAGTAGAAAACACATAAGGAAAAGTAGAAAACTCATTAAGGAAAGTAGAAAACTCTTAAGAAATGGTCTAAAACTCTTTGCAAATGGTCTAAAACTCTTTGCAAATGGTCTAAACCTCTTAAGAAATAGTCTAAAACTCTTAAGGGAAAGTGCAAACCTCTTGTCATATTATTCATATACAATAAGATAAAGCTTAAAACGTCTAGCAAAAGGTGTTTTCCCGATAAGGAAAGTCTTAATTCGCATGATTATTTGCGAGTTACAATATCAATACAGAAACAGCGCTTCCTGATTCAGACTATTATCATCAGGAAGAGCGGTTTTTGAAAGTATTATAATGGTGTTCCGGAGACGCATTTATTCCAAGGTCCATAAGTGCTACCTTTTAAAACTTTGCGATAACGAAACTAAAAGGGTATTTCGGATTTTTGACCCCTGATTTCCGGAATACCCGAGGATGTGCTTCCAATATTCTCGTAAGTTTTACCATTATCCGGATTTTGTTGCCATTTGTGCTGGGTTGGTTCTTCGATCCAAACATCTTGAAAATGTTCAAATGTTTAATTTGCTGTTTTCGATGCTCAATTTTCAATGGATGGCCAATTATTGATTGATTTATTGTCTATTACAGTTTATTAGGTTTGGTATCGCCGAAAGGCAAAAATAATATTTTCACTTAAAATATTATCAACTCTACTAAACTCACTACATTTGTGCGTTATTTTATTTTATGAAAAAACTACTTGTCATCCTTATATTCCTTTTTGGTGTTTTTCCGGGCATCCTTCAGGCTCAAAAAATCTGGTCGTTAGAAGAATGTGTTTCTTATGCCCTTAACAACAATATTCAAATTAAACAACAGCAGCTAAGCACTGTAGTTGCACGCCTTACCTATAATCAAAAAATTGCAAGTCTGTTTCCTTCGGTTAATGGCAGCGCCTCACTTGCTTTTAATAACGGACAAACGGTGGATATGTACACCAATCAGTTTGCCACCAAAACTGTTCAGTCCGACAATTTTTCATTAACCTCTAATGTGGTTTTGTTTGATGGATTGCAACTTCTCAATGGGTTGAAACAAAAACATATTGATTTTTTGGCAAGCCAATACGATTTGCAGAAAATGAAAAACGATATTTCGCTTACCATTGCTACGGCCTATCTTCAGGTATTATACAGTCAGGAATTGTTGGATATAGCCAAAAACCAATTGGATATCACCCAACAGCAGGTGAGTCGCACTCAAAAACTCTATGATGTAGGCAATCTGGCCAAGGGCACCATCCTTACCCTTCAATCGCAGCAAGCCACCGACGAATTGCAAAAAGTGAATGCACAAAACAACCTCGATATGGCATATCTAACTTTAGCCCAATTACTCGATTTGCAAAACACTCAGGGCTTCGATATTGTGAAACCCGCACTGATTCTTCCTGATGCCTCGGCACTAATGATGAAGGTGGACGAAATTTATGCTAAAGCAATGGGCCTTCAACCCGATATTAAATCGGCCGAACTCAAGGTGAAAAGCGCACAAAAAGGTTTGGCCATTTCGCGTGGCATGTACAGCCCCTCGCTTTCTTTGTCAGCATCTTATGGTACGGGATATTCGGGTGCCAGCCAAAAAGTGAGCGGGTTCACACTTTCGGGTTCACAACAAATTGGTGCCACCGCCTTAGGCGAAGCAGTTTATGCGCCCACCTATGATTATACTTACGAAAAAACCAAATTCTGGAGCCAGATAGATAATAATCAAAATAAATCCATAGGCCTTTATCTCAATGTGCCTATTTTTAATAAATGGCAAACCCAAACCATGATAGGAACTTCGAAGGTGCAGTTGAACAGTGCCATACTGAGTTATCAAAGCGCAAAAAATCAGCTTTACAAAACCATTCAGCAGGCTTACGCCGATGCACGCGCTGCTTTGAATCGCTATAATGCCGGTTTGAAATCGGTGGAAGCGCTTACCGAATCATTCGGATATACAGAACAAAAATTTAATGTGGGCATGGTAAATTCTATTGATTATAACGATGCCAAAAACAATCTGCTGAAAGCCAAATCGGAATTGCTTCAGGCAAAATACGACTATGTTTTCCGTTGTAAAGTGCTCGATTTCTATCAGGGTAAGCCCATAACTCTTTAATAAAATCTTTAAAATAATTTGCTTGTATGAAAAAGAAAAAAATAATTATTTACTCCGTCGTTGGTGTTTTTGCCATCATCATTTTATTGGCTATCGGGAAAAAGATGGGAGTAGTAGGCAAGTCGGATGTCACAAAGGTTGCCGTTGAAAATGCAAAAAAACGTACCATCATAGAAACCGTATCGGCCAGTGGAAAAATTCAGCCTGAGGTAGAAGTAAAAATATCTCCCGATGTATCAGGCGAAGTAGTAGAACTGAATGTAAAAGAAGGCGACAAAGTGAAAAAAGGCGATTTGTTGGCACGGATAAAACCCGATATATACGAATCGAATTACGAACAGATGCAGGCAGCACTCAATTCGCAAAAAGCCAATGAGGCCAATGCCAAAGCACGTCTGGCTCAGGTGAAAGCTCAGTATATTAATGCCAAGGCCAGCTACGACCGCAACGAGAGTTTGTGGAAACAACAAGTGATTTCACAATCGGAATATGATGCAGCCAAATCGGCTTTTGATGTGTCTAAGGAAGAGGTTACGGCGGCCGAAGAAGCTTACAAAGCATCACAATATAATGTTCAAAGCACCAATGCTACGGTGAAAGAAGCAGCTACCAACTTATCGAAAACCAATATTTTTGCTCCTGTTGACGGAACCATTTCTAAGTTAAATATCGAATTGGGCGAAAGAGTGGTTGGAACCACACAGTTTGCCGGAACCGAAATCATGCGAATTGCCGATTTAAACGAGATGGAAGTAAACGTAAGTGTAAATGAAAATGATATCGTCAGAGTAAAATTGGGCGACACGGCTTTGATTGAAGTGGATGCCTATCTGAACCGCAAATTTAAAGGCATTGTTACCGAAATAGCCAATTCGGCTGAGCTTACAGGTACCTCCACTGATCAGGTAACTAATTTTAATGTAAAAATCCGCATCCTCCGCGAAACTTATCTGGATTTGATTGATGCCACTCATCCCAATTCTTCTCCTTTCCGTCCGGGCATGTCGGCAACGGTTGATGTTCGAACCAAAACAGTACTCAATGTGATTTCTGTGCCCATTCAGGCAGTAACTGTAAGAGAAGATACTACTAAGAATCTTCTGAATAAAATGGAAAAGGCCAAGACCACCGATAATCAGGAAAATCAGGACAAGAAAGAAGCTACTACCAAAAAGGATGAAGCACCTCCTCAGGAGTATGTTTTTATTTATGTGGATGGAAAAGCCAAAATGCAGAAGGTAAAAACCGGTATTCAGGACAATATGAATATAGAAATCCTGACGGGATTGACTGATGCCGATGAAGTGATTACTGCTCCTTATAATGCCATAACCAAACTACTTAAAGATGGTGCTAACGTGAAAAAAGTGGATAAGAAAGAATTGTTTTTGGAAAAGAAGGAGTAATGATTAAAGAATCGGCTCTGAAAAGTTTGTTAAAAAGAAAACGCCACAGATTCACAGATTTCTTAAAAATTACCTTTAAGGGTAATGCTTTATGCTTTCTTATTTTTCATATTATTTAAGAAGATTACTTTTCGGAATGGGCTCAATAAGGGTTAATCATTAATGGTTATTAATTTTTTGAATTTTCGTAATTCGTAATTATGGGAAACATACTTTATCTGGAAACAGCTACAAAGATTTGTTCAGTTGCCTTGGCTAATGACGAACAGTTGCTGGCATTGCGTGAAACAGCGGCTCCAAATTCGCATTCGGAGCTTATCACGGTATTTATACAGGAAGTATTGGCCGAAGCCGGAATGGCAATTACCGATTTGGATGCTGTGGCAGTGAGTAAAGGCCCGGGATCATATACCGGACTTCGCATTGGGGTTTCCACAGCCAAGGGTTTATGTTTTGCTCTGGAAAAGCCTTTGATTTCCGTCGGAACCTTAGAGTCTATGGCCTTTGGTGCTGCTGAGAGATTAGAAAACCTTCAGCCCGACACACTCATTTGTCCTATGCTAGATGCGCGCCGTATGGAAGTGTACTATTCTTTATTTGATAACGAACTTAGAGAAATACAATCAGATCAGGCAGCCATTATTACAGAAGATTCTTTTAAAGAACTCACCCAAACCCATTCTTTGCTGCTGTTAGGCGATGGTGCCGAAAAATGTATGAGCTTGTTTGCTGAACAACCAAAAATCAGTCTTCTTGAACATTTCGCCATTTCTGCTTCTTACATGATAAAACCAGGTTTGCAGAAATACCGTAGGCAAGAGTTTGAAGATGTAGCTTATTTTGAGCCTTTTTACTTAAAAGATTTCATTGCCGGCAAACCAAATGTAAAAGGTTTACGTTAGGCTAAAACAAAACTATACTGTATTTCAGACAGTGACAATAGCAATTTGGACACTGATTATGGTGATTTGAACACTTACAAGGGTGATTCGAACACTGACTATTCGGATTTGAACAATGGACACGCGGATTCGAACACCGGCAAAAACTAGTTCTGAAAACTAAGCCGTGAGTTAGCAACTGTTAATATTGAGCAGCCGTTGAACAGTAAAAGAAATAGGAAAGCCTACAGAGATTACTCACAATACTATTATTGATCATAAAACTTACACTAGCCTTGTCATTAGTAAAAATTGAGTGCACTATTAAAAGTCATTGATTTTGGACTAAAGTCATTTAATGCGGAGATTATCAATTACCCTATGTCTTAAGGCTTAGGTAAGGAAAAGTGCTTGAAATGTTGGGTTTTAGGCCAAATTAATTGTTTTACTATACTTTTCAGAGTCAACTCAAAATTGTATCTCAATAGTTAGATTGTACAATAATCACGGTATTGAGGTTTTTTGAGATTTAAAATTTCAGTAACTATTTAAAATGAAATTTATTTTGCATTATAGAGTACATGCAACATTCATATAAAAGTTAATTTAACTCTACCTGATTGCAAATGTTCTATTTATTTCTTTGTTTAAAATGGGGTTTTGTCATTGTTTTTTGTCGAGAAAACATCAAGATATTTAAGAGATAGTATGAAGTCATATTAAATATGGAATAAACACCATTTATTATAAAGGGAATCGGTTTTATTTAAAAAACTACCCATTGGTGTGAAATTTATTTTGGTTGTCTTGAAAAATTGTAATTTTGTCCTATCAATAAATATTTATGTATTCAAATACTTAAATAAAAATTGCGTAAAAAGATGAAGGATAATTTGTTGAAAAATATTTATTGAGCATTTTATTTCAAATGTTAAAAAAATATAAATTATAATAGCATTAACAACAAAATTTGTAAAAGATAGAAATACAGAGTATTGAGAAATATGCTAACAAATAGTCATTACAGTGGTATGAGACTTATTTATGGCGCAACTTATGATATATCTCAACAATAAAATTTGTATCATCCGAAATAATGTTTAGCTTTGCTGCTGTTTTGCCACACAAAATTATTTGTAGAGATGAAAAATGAATATGAAAATTTGAAAAATCGCTTTAAACGATTGTGTTCTTTTTTCATAGTATTTAAAAATAGTGGTATTACTTTGTTTGAGTAAAATTTGTAGAAAAAATCTTTAACGTAATTACAGTTTATTTATATACTATGATAACGATCGAGTTTTATTGAAATTAAAAAATTAAAATAATAAAAGGTATGAAAAAACTAATATCTAATTGTCAAATCAAATCACTCTTTAAGAGAGTTATAGCTATAGTATTCCTCGTTGTTTTAATTGTCGGTGCCGGTTTTAAAGCGGGCGCTGTTACCTACACCTGGACAGGTAGCACTAGCACTGCATGGGCTACTACCACCA
>CAYYQJ010000104.1:0-8221 GCA_964473775.1 uncultured Bacteroidales bacterium
TATTATCCACCACCGCTACAGGAACCTTACTTTGGAGTCCGGGCGGCGAAATCACCCCATCCATCACAGTAACTACTGCCGGAACCTATACAGTAACTCAAACCATCAATGGTTGCACCAGTCCATCAGGTTCGGGGGTAGCTGCTCCATTGGCGATTCCTGCAACACCTGTGGTTAATGTAACCAACAATTGCGGCAATTCCCTGCTGTCAACCACAGCCACGGGAACCCTCTTGTGGAGCCCCGGTGGACAAACCACTTCATCCATCACCGTCACCGTGGCAGGAACCTATTCTGTTACTCAAACCGCCGGTGGTTGCACCAGTTTGGCAGGCTCGGGCGTGGCAGCTCCAATAGCTATCCCAGTGGTTTCTTTGGGTCACGATACCACCCTTTGTTTAAATCAGTCTTTGCTCCTGAATGCAGGAAATCCGGGCGCTGCTTATCTATGGACTCCGGGCGGTCAAACCTCACAAACCCTTTTGGTTGATTCCACAGGTTTGGGAGCAGGCACCTATACATACTCGGTTCAGGTAACCAGCAACACCTGTTCGGCTTCCGACACCATTCACATCACCTTCAGCACCTGCGCAGGCATTGAAGATTATGCCGACGAAATTCAGTTCAGCATTTTGCCCAATCCTTCCAATGGCAGCTTTACAATTAAAACCGTGGGTTTAAACGGCCAGGCCGCAATGCAAATTTACGACATCAAAGGCCAGGTGGTGTATGCCGAACAATTAGAAACTTCTGAAGTGATAACTCACAATTTCAACCTAAACAACCTCGCCAAAGGAATGTATTTTGTAAGATTCTCCAGCGATACGAAACAAATTGTAAGGAAGTTGATGATAGAGTAGGGGAGAAGGAAGACCGAAGTTGGGAGACGGAAGATAAACCACTAAGGCACTAAGAGCACGGAGGGACACTAAGGTAAGAGGTAAGAGGGAAGACGGAAGAAGGAAGAGGGAAGACGGAAGACTGAAGGTGGAAGTGGGAAGATGGAAGTTGGAAGACAAAAAAAAGCCCGCAGGATTGGAATCCTGCGGGCTTTTGGTTATTTGGTAAAAATGAGATTATTGTTTTTTTAATTTTATGATAAAGTTGGCAGTATTGTCGTCGGTGATGGCAATATTGTCTTGCTGGTAGGGTGGATAAACAGGATGTTCGGTAGTAAAGGAATAATTAGCCGGAGGAAGACTGTATTTACGAATGTAACCATGACGAGTGGTTATTAATTCATAAGTGTTGATGCCATCGGTTAGGGTTACCACCATTTTATAAATAGGAACGCCGGTAGCCTGGTCGACAAATTTGCAAACAATGGATTCGTGACGACGACCAGATGGTTTTCCGATTTTTAGTTCGTTTTTCCATTTAATAAAGAGTTCTGGTTTGTAGGATTCGAGGACACCGCCAATGAGATCGCAAACATCGTCCATTTCGGCAAAAAGTGCAGGATAGATATCTGTTGTTTCTGCTTTACGGTCTTTGATGGCTTTGATTGGCATAGCGAGGATGGATTTGTATTTATCTATGATATCAGACATTTCGGTTAAATCTGCAGGGAGAATAACCGTTAGGGTAGCGGAATTTGTATCAATTAAATTATACATTGTTGTACAATTAGCCAATACATCTTCCTGACTGCCTTGAGATAAGAAGGATATTGGCTTATCGAAAGCAACACGGAGGTCGTTACGTCCAAGATTGGCAGATTGAATTTTTGCACGTAGCTGGAATTTACGTACTGTTGCAATCATAATGCCCATGATGACGCTTTTGTCGATAGTGATTGAGCCTGTTCTTTGGTATTGACGAATCAAGGCTTGATAGAGTGCATCAAAACCGTGTGTAAATCTGGTTTTGAGAGGTGGGTAGAGCGTGATAAGAATTAATGCAGCATCGTTATCAATTAATAAGATATAAGCTCTACCATACGCATTAAATTTTAGAATTAGTGGTTTTGTCATTTGGTTTAAAATTTTATTGAATTTGTTATTTTATTGAATTTTTGAAATTTTCGGTTAAAGAATATTGACTTTAAAAAACGAATTTGAAGATGGACGAAACGAATTTTGAGATTTCATTTTATGATTTACAGTGCATCATGTAAGAACTTGTTTCGTTAGTATTAATATGATGGTTTACTGATTGGCATAGGGGAAAATCAAAATCAGTTATGAAGAAAAGAGAGTAAGCTATAGAAATGTTGAAACGACTGAAAATAGAATCAACATGACCTTTAGAAGAAACGATACGACATTTAGAGGAATCAATGATGTATTTAGAAGAAAGAGAAGGATATTTAGAAATGCGACCAATGCTTTTAGAGCGGTGAGAACGACATTTAGAAGAGTGAGCGCGGGATTTAGAGGAATGACCGACGCATTTAGAAGGACGAGAGGGATATTTAGGACAACGAGTGTAACATTTAGAGCAACGAGTGACACATTTAGAGCAACGAGTGACACATTTAGAAGGAAGAGTGACACATTTAGAAGGACGAGTGACACGATTTGAATATTATGAGTGTATAAGGTGCTTAAAATGAGAAGAGTGCCTAAAGTGAACTAAAGTGAGCTAAAGTTTGGAGTTATGTACGGATTTTTTTATGAATACTTTTAGTTTAGGTGGATTATCAGGATGTCAAAGAACGGGTGTTAATTTTGTTTCATTAACATGATAAAAGGTCATCAAAATGTATGCCAATGATTGTCTGTTTAGCTATGTAATGGAAATTCATAAGATGTTTTTGAAAGAAAAATAAGGAGGTTGAATGAGATTTTTTGTGGATGTTTTGGTTGAAGAAGAAGCCTACATTAATTTCTAAACATGTATGAAATTGATTGAACGGGATATAATAAAGCGGGGATAATTTTGGAGGAGTTGGATGAGGTGGAAAAATTTGTTTAAGAGGAATGAATTTTTTTGATTTTTTTTACGATTAAATGATATGGGAATACATAATTGTTGTTTTACATGTGGAAATATGGCCCAAAATGGGAAAAAATGTCCCAAGATGGGAAGGATTTGAGAGATTTTTGTTCATCAAGTTCATCAAGTTTATCAGGTTTATCAAGTTTTTTGGAAAATTGGGGTTATCGTGGTGGGAAAACCCCGTAGGGGTGACATGTTGGTAGCGCGGGGTGAAACCCCGGGTATAATATGCGCGTACACCCCTTCCTGGGCTACGGCACCAGAGGTGCCGAACATTTTTAGGAAATTGATAAGTTTGGGTTTTATTGCCCCAGAGTGGGCAAAACATTTTTAATCCCAACCCTCCCGACCTTTTGGTACGGGACAGGCTTAAAATAAGGGGCTATAACAAAGAATGACGCTGATAGGTAACCTGCCTTGTCAGGCTGCAAGGATGGTTTATGATTTTGGAAAGGCTGAACCTTTCAGGATAGACGGACCGAGGTGGGAACCTCTGCCCAACCGAGAACAATTCTTAATCAAAAAATGCCATTTCATTTCCACGATTTATGTATCTTTGCCTTATGACAGACGTTCATGACAAGGCCACCAGAAGCTATAATATGAGCCGCATTAAAGGGAAAAATACCAAACCTGAAATGCTTGTCAGAAAATTTCTATTTGCCAATGGTTTCAGATACCGGCTTCATGATACAAAATTGCCGGGAAAACCGGATATTGTGTTGCCAAAATATAAAACGGTAATTTTTGTTCATGGATGTTTCTGGCATGGGCATGAGGGTTGCAAATATTTTGTTGTGCCAAAAACCCGTACTGAATGGTGGGTAAATAAAATCAACGGGAATAAATTGAATGATGTGAAAAACATCATACTTCTTAAGGATAGCGGCTGGAATGTTATTCAAATTTTTGAATGTGCATTGAAGCCAAAAAAATCAGCAAATACACTTTCCGGGCTTATCAGTTTACTGAGATAGGCTAATTTCTATTATTTTTTTAAATTAATTTCGAACTGTTACTCATAGTGAACAACAAAATGAGTGACGTATCTTAGTTTTGTTAGTTGTTTTATTATTCGATAAATCCATGGATATTAAAGTTAAAATTGGTAATCGCATTCGTGAATTAAGGCTTGAGAAAAACTTGTCTCAGACTGATTTGGCTATTGATGCCGAAATAAATCGTGGCTATCTGAGTGCTGTCGAAAAAGGCAGCAGAAATATTGCAATTGAAAATCTGGAAAAAATTATTGGAGCTTTGGATACAGACTTTGAGAATTTTTTCAAACATGAGAGTTTTCATTGATGAAAAGCAAGCCAACTTATATTGATCTCTTTGCAGGTGCCGGTGGTTTATCGGAAGGATTTTTACGGGCTGGTTATAAACCTATTGCTCATGTTGAATTTGACCTGGCAGCGTGTTATACATTAAAAACCAGACTTGCCTACCATTATTTAAAAGGTAATAATAGAATAGAGGCTTATCTTAATTATCTGAAAGGAAACATTAACCGCAACCAACTTTATTCACTAATTCCAGACGAAATATTATCCAGCGTTATTAATAAAGCGATTGGAGATGACAATGATTCCATTTTTAATGAAATTGATAATTTGCAAGTAGGCAAAGAAGTTGACCTGATTATTGGAGGACCACCTTGTCAGGCGTATTCTTTGGTTGGACGTGCAAGGGATAAGAATGGGATGGAGTTTGACCACAGAAACCTGCTTTATGTTCAGTATAATGAGTTTCTGAAAAAATACAAACCCAAAATCTTTGTTTTTGAAAATGTGCCCGGATTGCTTTCTGCACAAAAAGGCAGATATTTTAATGAAATGTGCGAATTGTTTAAAGATACAGGTTATACAACTAAACATTTCAGACTTGAAGCCAATCATTTTGGCGTATTGCAAAACAGAAAGCGTATTTTAATTATTGGCTATAAGAATGATTTAAAGATTACTCTTCCTGATTTTAATAACTTTCGCTCTGGCCTGTTGGCAAATGTTGAAAGTATTTTTTCTGATTTACCTGCGCTTAAAGCTGGTGAAGGTTTTGAAAAAGGCAATTCTTATGCAGGTCCAACAAATAACTGGCTTGATAAATCTTTTGTACGTAATGGAATTGATGTTTTAACGCAGCATGTTGCCCGCCCTCATACCGAACAGGATAAAGAAATTTATCGCATTGTGGTTGATAAATGGAATAAAAAGAATCAACGACTTGATTATAACGACCTGAGGGAAGATTTGAAAACGCATAAAAATCGTCATTCTTTTATCGACCGTTTTAAAGTGGTTGCTGCCAATTTGCCCTATTCTCATACGGTGGTTGCACACATTTCCAAGGACGGTCATTATTATATTCATCCTGATATTAAACAGAATCGTTCTCTTTCTGTGCGTGAAGCAGCCCGTTTGCAATCTTTTCCGGATGATTATTATTTTGAAGGAGTGAAGGAAGGTTCAAGCAGAACTGCGGCATTTAAGCAGATTGGGAATGCGGTGCCACCGTTGATGGCGCAAGAGATTGCAAGTATAATTTTAAAATTAAAGAAATGATAGACTATACCAATTATCTTACAACTCCTGCAATTCCTGAGGCATCTTCCATGATTGAGACTTTCCGTGCAATTGGTTATAGTATTGAATCGGCTGTAGCTGACATTATAGATAATTCAATTTCTGCTGGAGCAAAAAACATTTGGATAAATTTCGAATGGCTTGGTTCCACCACATGGTTATCTGTTAAGGATGATGGTAGTGGGATGGATAATGACGAGTTGGTTCAGGCAATGAGACCTGGTAGCAAAAATCCACTTGATGACAGAGGAAGTAAAGATTTGGGGCGATTTGGACTGGGTTTAAAAACAGCTTCTTTTTCTCAATGCAGAAAGCTTTCAGTAATAAGTAAAAAGTTGAATCATCAGCCAGTTTTCTGGACATGGGATCTGGATTTTGTTAATCAAAGCGGGAAATGGAATCTTATTAGGTATTTACCAGAAGGCGATTTTGAAAAAGAAATCAATTCATTAAAATCAAGCACAATTGTAATTTGGAACGACATTGACAGACTAGTAAAAGATTTACAAAAAGATGACGAAACAGCTCTAGATAAATTTCTGCAGATTATGATGCAAATTAAAAAACATCTGGCAATGGTTTTTCATCGTTTCATTGAAGCTGGCAAAATAAAAATTGACTTTCAAGACAGTCCTATAGAAGCATGGAATCCGTTTCTGCTAAATGAACCAACTACACAGGGCTTTCCTGAGGAACCTCTTTTAGAAGGGAAAATATATGTAAAAGGGTATGTCCTACCGCATAAATCAAAACTTACCGAGCAAAAATTCAGGAATGCAGAAGGTCCTAAAGGTTGGAATGAGCAACAGGGATTTTATATTTACAGGAATGACCGATTATTGCTTGCAGGTGACTGGTTGGGTATGTTCCGTAAAGAAGAACATTATAAGTTGGCAAGAATTGCAATAAACCTTCCTAATAATTTGGATTCAGAATGGCAGATTGATATTAAAAAGTCAGTTGCACGTCCACCATTGATATTGCGAGATCAACTAAAAGCTTATGCTGGTCGTGTTCGGATTCAGGCGGTAGAAGTATACAGGCATAGAGGAAAAAATGTAAAACCATATCCCGGTCAGAAATTTGTACCACTTTGGATTGACCATAAAAGAGGGGATAAATGGTTTTATAAAATTAACCGCCAGCATCCTTTGATTGAAAATATTAAGAGTGATGCTATTAAAAAACCGGAAAAGGCAATTGAAACTTTGCTTAAATTTATTGAAGAAACAATCCCTGTAAAATCAATTTATATAAAAGAGGCTGAAGCATCGGAATCACAGGGCAAACCATTTGAAGGAATAAATCATAATGAAATTATTTTAATTATGAACGGTATCTTCAACTCGCTTATTGCTGATGGTAAAACAAAAGAAGAAGCCAGAGCTGTTATAATAAATCTCGAACCTTTTAATCATTACCCTGAATACATTGCTAATCTTGACAATTTATGATTGAACAAGCAAAAAACATCTGCATAGAACTATTAAGGGGAGTAAAAACTCCTACTTCTCAAGATATTAATACTTCAATTGATAACGTATTAAAGATTTTTCCTGACCTTGCTATTGAAAGAGAGAATTTATATAATTCTTTATCAGCTATTTTTTCTGTGTTTTCTGACAATTACCGAATACTCGATGAGGGATATGTGCCTTGGTTGAAAGATAGAAAAGCAAACATTAGATGGAATTTTTGGAACAGATATATCAGTTATTTGCAAAATAAAATTGCCCCAGATACTTTAAACAAACTGGATAACCTTACAGATGATATTTTAGATCGTATTTCAAATCCATCAACCTCAGGGGCTTGGGATAAAAGAGGAATGGTGGTTGGACAAGTGCAGTCGGGTAAAACAAGTAATTATACTGGTCTAATTAATAAAGCCGCTGATGCAGGCTATAAATTGATAATAATTTTAGCTGGAATGCATGATTCCTTAAGGAGCCAAACACAAATAAGGATAGATGAGGGTTTTTTAGGATTTAATAGTCAGCGATCTTTACAATACTCAAATACTAATAAAATAGGAGTTGGTTTCTTTAATCCTATCGATGAAAAATCCAGCCAACCGATTGACCTCCCTGCAAATGCGCTTACATCAAGTCATCTTAATAGTGATTTTAACCGAAAAGTCGCACAATCTGCTGGTATTCATTTAAGAAGTTCAGACCCAATTGTAGCTGTTATAAAAAAGAATGGCTCCATTCTTAAAACTTTAATTTCATGGCTGGCTGTTTGGGGTGATAAACAACCTGATGGTAAGATAATTATCAGGAATATTCCTTTTTTGTTAATAGATGATGAGGCAGATAATGCATCAATTAATGTAAGTAAAGATAAGGTTTCTGCTATAAATGGGTGTATTAGAACATTACTTTCACTCTTTGAACAGAGTGCTTATGTAGGTTATACTGCTACTCCATTTGCTAATGTATTCATACAGATGCTTAAGGAAGAAAGTTTAAAAGGCTTGGATATGTCTATCAAAGACTATGAATTTACTGTTGGACAAGACCTTTTTCCAAAGGATTTTATCATAAACATTCCTGCCCCTTCAAATTATATTGGACCAGCAAAAGTTTTTGGATTAAAGGCTTTGTCATCTTCTGATGAAGACATAGAACCATTGCCTGTTGTTAGAATTATTAATGACTATAATTTAAGTATACCCGATAAGCACAAAAATAAAGATC
>CAYYQJ010000105.1:0-8192 GCA_964473775.1 uncultured Bacteroidales bacterium
GCTTCAATGCAGTACCATCTACCAACTCACTTGTTTTCAACTCAGTCAATCCTATAGTAACTCCACCATCTGTCAACAGCTCCAATTGCATCACATTCTTCTTATTCAAATCAGTCCTCAACACAATATCCTTCCCTGCACCAATCTGTCTTATCCTTGGCTTCTTTTCCGGTGTAGGTCTTATAGTGCTTAATACAGCCTTAACAGTCGATTTCTGATACAATTCATCATCTCCTCTTGCCTTACCGTATGCTCTCATAACCTTCAAAACCTTCATATTAGTTCTCCAACAACTCATGATAATTTCCTGATTTTCTACACTCAAATCCGAAATGTCAATTTTTAGCAAATCTTTATTTGTCTGAAGATTATAAGCATTATCATGATTCGTTTTAATTTTTGCCACCATAGCAGCATCAAAACCCTTATCTGCCAATGCCACATGATTCCCATCAACCTTATCCATAGTTCTCAAATAACATTCATGAAAATCACCAATTTTATAAGCAGTAATACTAGTTCTAAAAGCTGATATACCAAACGATTCCAAACTATCTGTTATAGTTCCGGCATCCTTACAAACACCAATTTTATACTCTAATTCTGTCAAAATCGGCAACTCCAAATGCATTGCCGCATTTCTTAATCTGGTTTCTTCCTTACTTTCTAATCGTAAACTTAGGGTATCAACAACACCTGCAACAGCAATAATTTGTGGTCCCCAAACACCCGTTTCAAATGGATCATCAAAAGAGTCATCAAAAGCTACTATTGATATTTTTTTGTCATCAAAATAATTTTTTATCATTTTCGAAAACCGATCCATTTCAGCAATTGTTACATCCATAGCATTATATGTTTATTGTGTTTATTATCTAATTACATTTTGAACTGCAAATTTATGATTTATTTTGGTACTACCAAATAATATTTAAAAATAAATCGCGAAAAAGTTTTATAAAATATTTTACTAACTGATTTAATGCCTTTTAAAATATAATATATTTTTACAAAAAACCAATAAAAAATCTTATTTCATCTTAATTTTCAAATTTTCTCCAGATAGTTAACTAACCATAACCATATAATCTGATAATCGGATTTACTTATAGGTAATACAACCTGATAACTTAGTTACATTATCCGGATAAAAAACAACAAATACCTCAACTTCGTCTTCATGTGCCTCAACTTCGCCTTCATGCACCTCAACTTCGCCTTCATGTGCCTCAACTTCGCTTTCATGTGCCTCAACTTCGCCTTCGGGCACCTCAACTTCGCTTTCATGTGCCTCAACTTCGCTTTCGGGCACCTCAACTTCGCTTTCATAAAACTCTAAATCCATACAACCATTATATATCTCTATAAACCTGCTTAAAGATTAATTATTAGATAAACAATTTATAACAATGCTGGTGAATGTAATTAAGAATCACCATTAATGATTATTCAATTAGATCAGACATCAAATATATTTTGAAAAATGTGGCGATTTATTTAATAAAATAAGTAACTTTGCCATACAAAATAAACAAAGGGATGCCGAAAACTTTATCAGAGTAGGCAATAAAAATCTAAACAAAATGAAACACAAATTACTTATCACCTTGCTGTTCTCCATGTTGATTTGGAGTTCAAAAGCACAGGTAACCTCATTCACCGAAAACTTCGATAATACTACAGGTTCTAACATGCCTTCAGGCTGGGCAGGAAGCAATACCTTAGGAACCAACTACGGAACCAGTAATTTCTATGCTGATCATACCATTGGTAATGGCAGATTTGCATTTGGGTCTAATGGTTATTTTTGCACTCAATTGGTTGCTGCAGGTACTTATAATTTTTCGTTCTGGATGCGGATTTCTAGTTCAACAGAGAATATTTTTCTGGGATATTGTACCAATCAATCGGGCGTTGCATCAACATTTACATCGCTTCAAACCGTAAACAACAATAGTACTACCTGGACAAACTATTCTTATACTCTGGTTTTGCCTGTGAATGCCTATATCACCTGGTCATGTTATGGCGGAGCAAAAACCCATGTGGTAGATGATGTTGTTCTTACGCCTACTACAGGAATAGCTGAAGGAAAAACGGAAGATATAAATGTTGGAATTTCGCCCAATCCTTCCTCAGGACATTATGTTATGACGAATAACACCGAAAAAAACCTGAATTATACTATTTATAATGAAGAAGGGAAAATTGTATTACAGTCGGTTTCTAAAAATCAGCAAACTGTTTTAGACTTAAGCAATCAACCGGATGGGATATATTTTGTTGATGTAAAATCAGACAAAGGTATTATTACCCGAAAACTGGTTAAGATTGAATAAGACTCTTTCGAAATAAGATTACATAATTGTTCTTGCTACCACCAGCATACCCTGAATAGTTTTATGGTTTCTTGTGGTAGCTTCTACTCTTAATGTGCGTTCGAAAAGATTATTACTAAGCTTAGTCTTATGATATGGCTGTTGGCAAACCAATACGATATCGCTGCCATAAGCTATAAAACTATCGGGTTCTGATTTAACTGAACTCAGCTTTTCAAAATTCTCATTAGTTGGCAAAACCGATAACATAGTAACAAAAACAGAAGAATTCTCCGGCTTATCTGCCTCGTACTTATCAAGAAGTGAATTTAGTTTTATTAATTCTTTATGAGTGCGAATGATGCAAGCAATATCTAATTGGGCTTCAACCATTATTTTCGCCCTGATTTGATTTTCAAGTAAGCCAACATCCTTATATTTCGATTGAAATACCACATTGCCACTTTGCAGATAGGTTTTAATATTTTCGAACACCAATTGCTGTAACCAAGAGGTAAGATGAGTCATCTTAATCATGTTATGCCCACCAACATTGATAGCGCGGAGGAAAAGGAAGTAGGTATTCATTATCTTTGAAATATTACCACTGAGACACTGAGGACACTAAGAGACACTATGAAGATTAGTTCTATAATTCTGATAAAGTCTCGTCGGTTTCGCCCAATTCTTTTAAAAGACGAACCGTTTCTTCGGCTTCTTCCTGACTAATTTTTTCGATAGCATAACCGGTATGAAGCAAAACGAAATCGCCCACCACTGTATTTTCGACCAATTGAAGTGATATTTCGCGAATGGCACCCCCAACGGAAGCTTTAGCCATTTGGCCATTTATGGAAATTATTTCTGCAGGAACACTTAGGCACATTGTGATTTGTTATTTGTGATTTGTAATTTACTCAATTAGCACTATGGCGTAGGCGGAAATGCCTTCGCCTCTGCCAATGAATCCCATTTTTTCGGATGTTTTGGCTTTTACAGAAATATCAAATTCGGGGATTCCCATAACTTCGCTGAGTTTTTTCTGAATCAGTGAAATGTAAGGAGCTATTTTAGGCTTTTCGAGACAAATGGTAGTATCGATGTTTACAATACGATAATCCTTCTCATTCAATAAGGCGACCACTTGTTTTAAAAGTTTTTTACTATCTGCACCCTTATATTGTGGGTCGGTATCAGGGAAATGAGTTCCAATATCTCCCAAATTTGCAGCCCCTAAGAGTGCATCACAAATGGCATGAATCAGAACATCGGCATCAGAATGACCTACAGCAGACACTTGAGAAGGAATGGCAATACCACCTAATATGATTTCGGACGAAGGTTTTAGTTGATGAGTATCGAAACCAAAACCAATTCTACTCATTCTTTTTTATTTCGGTATCTTCACCTTTCTTTTTGCCTTTTACTTTATCGAAGTTGAAGAGCAATGAGAATCTCAGTGTATTTTCGAGTGGGTTATGGGCAGTAACAGGAACAAGATAAGCAAAGTCGAGTCCGAATACGCTATAACGAAGGCCTGCACCCACGGTAACATATTTACGATTTCCTTTGGTTTTGCTTTCGTTGAAATATCCTGCACGGATAGAAAACTGTTTTGCATACCAATATTCAACTCCAAAACTGTAATTAATTTCTTTAAGTTCTTCAACACCACCACCGGGAGCATCATAGAAAGATTGCAACATACCACGAACTACACCTACATTGGGGTCTTTTCCGGCAGCAATCACTTTATTGCCGGAAGCATCATATACATATTGTCCTGTAGAATCTAATTGATACGAAGGTGTTGTTGGAACCAACAATTTATTCAAATCAACCATAAATGCCAGACTGTTGTTTTTGTCGAAATACATGGTGTAAGAAGGTCCGAAACGCAGATTGGTAGGGATAAAATCGCGGGCAAGATTCTCGGTATAAGATATTTTCGCACCTATATTAGAAATGTTCAAACCTAATGCAAAAAATGTTTTCATTTTATTAATCTCAATAGGTTTTTCGTAATACAAACTGATATCAGCAGCCACAGATTGCCCAGCTTTTGATTGAGCTCCACCTACATAAATACCTCCAGTAAGATTAGAATAGATGTATCTTAATGAAACTGCTGCAGATAAAGTATTGGTAAATTTATAAGCATAAGCTGCATCAAGGGAAAATTCGTTGGGTTTATATTGACCGATTGTTTGTCCGGTTTCATTAGTAAATGTGATATTTCCTAATGAAAAATATCTGAGCGACAAAGCCAATACCTGACGGTTGTTGATACGTTTATAAGCTCCGAGATAAGCCAGGTTGATATCATTAACCAACTTACGTAACCATGGGCTATATGAAACCGAAAAGCCGAAATCTTTGTCAATAAAAGCAAATTTGGCAGGATTGTAATGCATTGAATTTCCATCAGGAGAAGAAGAAACACCTGCATCGCCTAAACCACCTCCACGGGCATCAGGAGAAATTAATAGAAATGGTACCGCAGTGGTTATTGTATTAAGCTTGTTTTTCAGTAAATCATTTGTTTGAGAACTTTGACCAAAAACATTACACGTCAGCAAGGTTAAGACCAAAATCAGAGAAAAATTCTTTTTCATTTTTAGGATGATATTTAATTGATTGCGAAATTAACGTTTATATTTATAAATTATTGCCTTGACAATAAAAAAATTTACTTTTTACTAAAAACATTTGGCTTATTTAATAATCACCAATTTGTCCGATTTATGTTTTAGTTTCCCGTTTTTATCAGACAAAGTAACTGTATAAGTGTAAAACCCTTTGGACAGCGGTTCTCCATTGGCATTGGTTCCATCCCAATAAATCTGAATGGGACGATAGGAATCGGGTGGAACATTTTGTTTTAATTCGACACATACTCTTCCACTGATATCAACAATAGAAATTGTAATGTACATAATTTCAGTACTCATATTTCTCTCAATAAAAAAAGTTGTATGATCAAGCATGGGGTCAGGGAAATTATAAATTCCACCCAACTGCAAATCTGCAGGGCTTTTTACATTAAAACTGATTTCCTGTTCAGAGTTGTTGTTTAATAAATCCCAGGCGCTTAAACTCAATTTATGCATACCATAGGATAAATCTGAAAACCTGAAATTAACTCGTCCCGAAGAATATTTATTTGAATCCTGGATAAAATAAGAGTTTAAAAAGAAAGGATTATTGACATCACCATCCAGAATTCCAACAATTTCATGACCAATACCAATACCATAAGCATTGATACCACTGGTATCTTTTAATAAAGCAATCATTAGAGGATTGGCGCTGGTTTCGCCACCATCCTTAAAATTCATATCCTCCAAGAAAATATTTATTTCAGGACCTGTAAAGTCAGGAACATCATTGATTCCGTTATTTTTAATTATCAGGCTATCGGCAACTCCGCGGGCATCAAAGAAATTATTTTTTGCATAATAAATGATCTTGCCGTAGCCTTCGCCAAAAGTTATATCGCGTGGAGCAAAAAACGAAAAAACAAATTCGCCATTCTTCACTGTTGAATTTCCATTAAATAAAATACCCTGCTGCAAACGGAATTGAGATGGATAACTCGAAGAGGGATCGTTGGCCAAAGTAGTTATGTTAATGGGTTTGTCGTAAACATGAGGATAAATTTTGCCGTTGAACCAATCCTGTTTGTTTCCGTTTTTATCAGCGATATAACCCTTTACAGTGATAATATTTGAATTGAAAATTGTATCTCCCGTTAGGTTGGTTGTATCGTGAAGAATCTTTTCAGTTACTACATTATACTCAGGAATGGCAAGGGATAGTGCGGGATCACCAAGTAAGGTAAAGTTTTCTTTATAAACCCCAAATCCACATAAATTCTTCGACATTTTAATAATATCACCAAACCTTACTTTTTCATTTTGATTTTCGTTGAAGGCCGTTTTAATTAAATTACGGTTCACTATTTCATTTGAATGCGCAAAAGCAATTCGGGTGGTAGTAAACATGGCAATGCCTCCACCTCTCGGATGTAATAATATTTTTTCGCCGGCAGATGTTAAATCAGGATTATCGTATCTACTGAATTCACAGGTTGCGGTTACAAAAACAGGTAGGTTGTAAAAATTGGAATATTTTCCTATTTCAGAGAAAGTAAGAACCCCTTCGGCAGCCAAACCATATTCGCCACCATGTCCCACATAGTTAATAATCAAAGAACCATTTCTAATATTATTATCGATATCAACATTGGCATCAGGAAATTTATCGCCTGAAGGAGTATGGATTTGTTTATAGGAATCCAGATACATTTTGTCAACACTAAATTTATGTGATATCGAATCGAACAAATCCACCATTTTTTCTGTTTGATTGAAATGAAGATTGCCATCTTCGTCGTCGGCAATAAACGAAATATTATTACGCCAGGAATCAAAATTAGAAATCAATCCGTTTTCGTAAGCGTTTTCCAGTTCATCTTTTTTTAGGCCATATCTGATTGATTTGGAAACAATAATATCAGCATCAGCCTTGGTTGAAACCGGCAAACGACCAATGCCCACATCAATATCACCATTTAGATTATCGCCCTCAATAGAATCGAGCATACCATAGAAATCATCAGAAACATAAGAAGAAATCGGCAAAATAGAATTATCGGTTTGCCAGGTTGGAATCATGTTGGTATTATTTAGAATCCTATATTTCATATCATACGAACCATCTCCAAAAAGCATTAGGTATTTCACTCTGTGCAACGAATCGGTCAGATTTCTTTCATAAAACATCCTTAAAAAATCGCGAATGGCCGAAGGATCCTGTTTGCCTGATGAAAACTCATTATAAATCTGATTTGTAGTAGCAACCGTTACATTCATCTGGTCGTTGTTGCGATGAAAATCGGCCAACTGATTTGCTTGAGATACAAACAGAGGATGTGTTACAATCACCAAATCGGCTTGAGAAAATCCATGCAGGTTTTGATTAGGAACATACCCCATCAAAGCAGGTTGATAAGCATTGGCAGCATCAAAGGCTACAAACTCTTTTAGGGTTAAGGCATTTGATTTAAAAGAAGTAATATTGCCATTATTGGTGAGTTGCATCTCGCTGACATTGCCAGTATCTGCAATATTCCAAATCTGAAAAACGTTTCCATTATTATAGAAATCATATTGAGCCACCGTTTTTCCGAGAGTTTGAATGTTTCTGAATTGAAGTTGTTTCTGACGATAAATCAATTTTCTAAGTCCATTAATTTCAATATAATTTAACCAACCTATGGAAGCGATATCCGGTTTGTTATAACTTAGAATGACATTCAGATTGTCAGTGGCAGCACTAATGTTTGTTTGAAACAAAGCACCTTTTGCATTTTCTGAGTTCACATTGCCATCAACCGCAAGAATGGTGTCAGATCCAATGATTCCGTTTAGACTAACTGTGAATGCGCTTTTAATGGTTGATTTTGCAAAAAGACTCACTCTGACAGAAACATTGGTATCGTTTAAATCGGGCAGGGCAAAATCAAAATATTGTGGTGAAGTGCCGTCAAAAGTTTCGCCCAACCATTTTTTTCCAGACCTTAATAAATTAAATGTATCCAACTCATGACATGCATGATCGTTATAAGAATTCACCGTTATATCCGGCAAATTTGTAATCAAAGGATATTGGTTAATTCTTTTGCCGGGTCCTTTATCAAAACTAAAGAAATAATAATTGGTATCGGCGTAGTAATTTACCTGATGATCAAACAAAAGCGTAGCAGGATTTAAACTCCATGCCAAGGTTGATTCTCCATAAAACAAGATGTAATCGTTGGTGTTTATATAGCCATCACCACCATCCACCACCTTTACAGCGTTTTCAATCAGG
>CAYYQJ010000106.1:0-8188 GCA_964473775.1 uncultured Bacteroidales bacterium
GCGCTTAATGCTGTGCAAATTGCCGAGTTGTTATTGCCGGATGCTAAATTTAGCTAGCGTTAGCCCTTGACACGACTATCTGCCGATTGTATAAATCACCCCCTGGGTTTGACCGGAACACGCAAGCTGTCACAGAGTGAAGAGTATAGCGTGATCAGTACTTCCCAGTTTTAACCGTTAAATTTTTAACCGTTGAATTTTACGCCTGGCTCTTCCGTTGGTTAGAGCAGGTAAACATAGGATAAATGAGGGTAGCTCTCTAATGAACAAATCAGAAATAGTTGATTCGATTGCTGGTGCTGCAGATATTTCCAAGGCCGCTGCTGGGCGTGCGCTTGATGCTTTTATTGATTGTATTGGTGGGGCTGATGATTTGATACCTTACAATCGGTTTCAGCAGCAACCCATTATTCAAACGCCGCTTTTGCCCGATGCTTCGGTGAAAGATAGTGCCAACATTGTGATTCCACAAGGCGAATCAAACAGAGCTTATTATTATGATGAAAACTTCGAATTTAATTTTACTTATAACATTCAGAATAACCAGGAACTGTATAATGCCAATAAGAGTTATGCCCTGATTCGTTTGAAGAAAATGGATTTGTTTCCATCACAGTTTCACAAAGACCTCTTTGTCATATCACTTGCATATAATGATAATAAGCTTGCTTTCTTTAAAACTTTCCCAATCGAATATTTAGCCCGCCAGCCCATCAACCAATGGCGCGAAATGAACTATACCATCATGCTTCCCAAGATTCAACAGAAGGATTTTATTCTGAAGTTTTATATCTGGAACCGTGGCCTCGATATTTTCTTCGTAAAGGATGTGGAGATAAAAGTGATAAAGACGGATTGAGTAGAGTAGGAGTGAGACTATAGAAGGAAGCTCCCATCATTCCCTATGCCTAATAAATTATAAATTATTACTATCCTTTGACAATATTAAATATCAAACAATCGAAGTGGTTAAATTCTGGTTGGTTGCTATAATAAATTTCTTGGTAATATCTCTTATTTCTTCCGGCTCAATGGTGTATGGGCTTCAGGCTCTTGCGAGAAAACCGTCGGCAACTGCGAGTACGTAGAACGCGGCTACGACGATGCCGCAGGGATGTATTTCTATAAGATGTTTTTTAAGGAGGAATCTTGAGATACTTGATGAATATATTTTGGTTAATAGCTAAATATTAATGAATTAGGTTTAGATGAGATACTTTTGAGTCTAGGCTCAAAGCATTTGAGTCTAGACTCAAAACATTTGAGCCTGGACTCAAACCATTTGAGTCTGGACGCAAAACATTTGAGCCTGGACTCAAACCATTTGAGTCTGGACGCAAAACCATTTGAACCTATACTCAAAGGCATTTGAACCTATACTCAAATCAACAATTTTTAATCAACAATCTCCAAATCAAAAATCAAAAATAACAATCCCCTTGTCAATTCAACAAAAAAGTGTAATTTTGCATCCCAATTTTTTTTTTGAATATCAAAACAATGATTAATATAACGTTACCCGATAATTCGGTCAGACAATATCCTGAAGGCGTGAGCGGCCACGAAATCGCACTGAGTATCAGTGAGGGTTTGGCGCGCAACGTACTGGCTATAGAGGTGGATGGCAATGTGTGGGACTCAAACCGCCCTTTGACTTCTGATGCAAGGATTAAGTTGCTAACCTGGAATGATGAAGAAGGAAAAGCTGCTTTTTGGCATACTTCGGCTCATATTATGGCCGAGGCTATTGAAACTCTTTATCCGGGAACGAAATTTGGCATTGGTCCGAATATCGAAAACGGTTTTTATTATGATATAGATACCGGCGACCGCATGCTTACCGAAGCCGATTTCAAGGCGATTGAAGATAAAATGATGGAGTTTTCGAAAGAAAACCAATCACTGATTCGCAAACAAGTAAGCAAACAACAAGCTTTGGAATATTTCACACAAAAGAATGACGAGTATAAACTGGAGCTTATCAACGATCTAACTGATGGTGAAATTACCTTTTACGAAAGCGGCCGTTTTACCGACTTATGCCGTGGACCTCATATTCCCGGAACAGGATTTATAAAGGCTGTGAAGGTGATGAGTATTGCAGGTGCTTATTGGAGAGGAGATATTAAACGCAAGCAACTTACACGTGTTTATGGAATTACATTCCCTAAACAAAAAGATTTGCAGGAATATCTGGTATTGTTGGAAGAAGCTCAAAAACGCGATCACCGCAAACTGGGAAAAGAACTGGAATTGTTTACATTTTCGCAAAACGTAGGTTCTGGATTGCCATTGTGGCTGCCAAAAGGAACTGCACTGCGCGAAAGATTGGAAACTTTTCTGAAAAAAGTACAACGTGCTGCAGGTTATGTTCAGGTGATGACGCCTCATATTGGAAATGTAAACCTTTATAAAACATCAGGACATTTTCAGAAATACGGTGCCGATTCGTTTCAGCCAATCAACACACCGGTTGAAGGCGAACAATTTATGCTGAAACCAATGAATTGTCCGCATCATTGCGAAATTTACAAATTTAAACCTCGTTCGTATAAAGATTTGCCATTGCGTATGGCCGAATTTGGAACCGTGTATCGCTATGAACAAAGCGGAGAATTGCATGGTTTAACACGAGTTAGAGGATTTACGCAGGATGATGCCCATATTTTCTGTACACCCGATCAGGTGAAAGCAGAATTTGTGGGTGTAATTGAAATTGTGATGAAAATTTTTAAAGCTTTAGATTTTAAAAATTTTACTGCACAGATTTCTTTACGCGATCCTAACGATAAAGAAAAATATATAGGTTCCGACGAAAACTGGAACAAAGCCGAACAGGCAATTATTGATGTAACCAAAGAATATGGTATTGATGCCGTGATAGAATTGGGCGAAGCTGCCTTTTATGGACCTAAGCTAGATTTTATGGTGAGAGATGCCATAGGAAGAAAGTGGCAATTGGGCACCATTCAGGTGGATTACAACTTGCCTGAGCGTTTCGAACTAGAGTATATAGGTAATGATAATCAGAAACATCGCCCTGTAATGATTCATCGTGCACCCTTTGGTTCTATGGAAAGATTTGTGGCAGTTTTGATAGAACATTGTGCCGGAAAATTCCCTCTTTGGCTGGCTCCTGAACAGGTAACAATAATTCCGATTAGCGAAAAATTTGAAAATTATGCTAAAAATGTGCTCGAATTGCTAAAAAATTACGATATTCGCGGTCAAATTGATAATCGAAGCGAAAAAACTGGAAAAAAGATACGGGATGCAGAAATGGATAGGGTTCCTTTTATGCTGATTGTTGGAGAAAAAGAAGAGGCAGAAGGAAGCATTTCGGTTAGAAAACAAGGTCAGGGAGACATAGGTTCGTTTAGTATAGCGGATTTTGCAGCTCTGATTAATGATGAAATAAAAAAAGCAGTAGAATAAAAAGACTTATTAAATAAATTACTAACTAATTAAGGAGGAATCGTTATAGCCATCCAGTCGAATAATCAAAAGGGAAGAGGATTTGTGAAAAAAGAGGATTTACATAAAATAAATCATCATATTCTTTCACCGGTTGTTAGGGTTGTAGGTGAAGATATTGAAACAGGAATTTTTCCTATTAAGGAAGCACTTGCAATTGCCCAAAATTTAGACCTCGATTTGGTCGAAATATCACCTACTGCAAACCCACCGGTTTGTAAAGTGGTTGATTATAAAAAGTTTCTTTACGAGCAAAAACGTAAGCAGAAAGAAATGAAAGCCAAGGCATCGAAGGTAATAGTTAAAGAAATCAGACTAGGACCAAACACCGATGACCATGATTTTAATTTTAAACTGAAACATGCCATAAAGTTTTTGCAAGATGGTTGTAAGGTAAAAGTGGATGTTTTTTTCAGAGGACGTTCCATTGTTTATAAAGAACAGGGGGAGATAATCCTTTTGAAATTTGCTCAGGAGCTGATAGAATATGGCAAACCTGAACAGCTTCCAAGATTAGAAGGTAAGCGAATGATAATGATAATGACGCCCAAAAAATAAAATAATAGAATCTCAAATAAATAAACTTGTAAAATGCCAAAAATGAAATCAGTTTCCGGCGCTAAGAAAAGGTTAGACTTTACGGGAACCGGAAAAATTAAAAGAAAACATGCTTACAAAAGTCACATTCTTACTAAGAAATCCATTAAAAGGAAGAGAAATCTTACTTACTCAGCTTGTGTAGCTGCAGTAGATGAAAGAAGAGTAAAGAAAATGTTAGCTTGTTAAATTAAATTAATTATTAACTTGTTTTCAGCATTCAAGACTCCATTAAAGGGGAGCGCTGAAACAAAAAAAACCAAATTATGCCACGTTCAGTAAATTCTGTAGCATCAAAACACAAAAAGAAGAAAATTTTAAGCCGGGTTAAAGGTCAATTCGGTAGAAGAAAAAATGTTTGGACCGTAGCCAAAAATGCCTACGAAAAAGGATTGCAGTATGCATACCGCGACAGACGTAACAAGAAACGCGATTTCCGTGGATTATGGATTAATCGTATCAATGCAGGTGTACGTCAGTATGGAATGAGTTATTCCGTTTTTATGGGAAAAATTCATGCTAAAGGTATTGAGCTCAATCGCAAAACATTAGCCGATCTTGCCATGAACCAGCCAGAAGCTTTCAAAGCTGTGGTTGATGCTGTGAAATAGATTATGCAAGTATTATAAAGAAGGGATTAATAATTTAATCCCTTTTTTTCTGCCCTGATATTTTCAGATAATATCATTCATATTTTGGGCCGGCATAAAAATAATTTGAAGTTTCATCATAGTTTTGCTATAAATTTCGGATATTTGCATTTACAATTGAAGGATATGCAAAAACTAAATAAAGTTCTTCGTATAGTGTTGCTGGTAATAGCTCTGACTATTGTCTGTGCATCCTGCAAAAAAAACAAAAACATTATTAATATCGAAGGTAAAGTATTCGACCCAAATACCAACGAATATGTGGCAGGTGCGGATGTTGTAATCTCTGTGAGTAAACTTTCGTCAAGCGGAATTTATAGTTCAGGGTATGAAAATCTGACAACTCTTACTACGGATGCTTCCGGTTCATTTAAATATGAATTTCAGGAAGAGAAAATAGTTGGTTATAGGTTTACTATAAGCAAAGATCATTATTTTGGATTTGAAAAAGAGGTGAATACTTCGGAAATTGTGGCAGGTACTACTTTTTCGCCTACTTACAACATTTATCCGGAATGTTTTATCAGAATGGAAGTTCATAATGTGGCTGCCCAGGATTCGAACGATAAGATTGTTTATGGATTTACCAGTGGGTATGTGAGTTGTTTTGAGTGCTGCGATAATAATTTCTATCACGGTTATGGTATAGATTATGCCGATACTATTATATGCAAAACGCATGGCAACCAAAATGTAGTGTTGACATACAATGTTACCAGAGGCGGAACTACTTTGCTGCATACCATGACCCATTATTGCAATGCATTTGATACCACAAGCTTTAATGTGTTTTATTGAAAAGGGATTCAATGAAGCTAAAGAATATTGTTATTATCGGGTCGGGGAACCTGGCCAGCAACCTTGCTGCAGCTTTTTCTGAAGCCGGTTTAAATATCGTTAGTGTTTTTAGCAGAGAGCTAAAAAATGCAAAATTATTGGCTAAAAAATATAATTCCGGATTTACCAATCAGATTGAGGATATCCCCACAAATGCTGACTTGTATGTTATAGCCCTAAAGGATGGTGTGATTAAAGAAATCGGTGAGAAACTATCAGATTGTAAAGGCATTGTTGTTCATACTTCGGGAGGTATTCCTATGTCGGTATTCTCTGATTCGCTAAAAAATGTCGGAGTATTTTATCCTTTGATGATATTTTCGAAAAAGAATATCATCTCTTTTAAAGATATTCCCATCTGCCTTGAAGCAAATAATATGGAAACTTTGGTAGCTCTTGAAGAATTGGGAAAATCCATTTCTAATCATGTGTTTGAGGTATCATCTGAAAAAAGAAAGGCACTGCATTTGGCTGCTGTTTTTGCATGCAATTTCACCAATCTGAACTATGCTATAGCGGAAGACCTATTAAATCAAAATCAATTACCTTTTGATTTGATTAAGCCATTGATACAGGAAACTTCTGAAAAAATAATAAGAAATAGCCCTTCAGAAATTCAAACAGGACCGGCATTCAGAGAAGACCATGAGGTTATGCATCAGCAATTAGAAATGCTCAACGAGATGCCAAATTATAAAAAAATGTATGAGCTGCTCAGCAGTATCATTATATCAAAAAAACAAAAATAATGACCAATTATAAAGAACTTCTTATCCATATTAATACCCTGATTTTTGATTATGATGGCGTTTTAACCGACGGTTCGGTGCTGACCACAGAACATGGCGATCAGTTACGAACCGGTTATGTTCGCGATGGTTATGCATTGCATTATGCTTTAAAAAAAGGATACAATGTGGCTATCATCAGCGGTGGAACTTCTTCATCTATATTAAAACGTTGCGATTCGTTAAATCTTAAAGACGTTTACATTGGCGTTGGAAATAAAATCGAAACTTTCAAAAATTATCTTTTGGAAAAAAATGTGAGCAAAGAACAGGTGCTTTATATGGGTGATGATATTCCGGATTATAAAGTGATGCAATTGTCGGGATTACCTGTTTGCCCTGCCGATGCAGCCGAGGAAATTAAAGCCATTTCGAAATATATTTCTGCTTTTAAAGGCGGACATGGATGCGTTCGGGATATTATAGAACAACTGATGAAGGTTCAGGGGAAATGGATGAATGATGATGCTTTTGAATGGTAGGAGGAAGTTGGAAGTTGGAAGTCGGGAGTCGGGAGTCGGAAGTTGGAAGTTGGAAGTTGGAAGTCGGGAGACGGAAGTTGGAAGTCGGGAGACGGAAGTTGGTGGTTGGATGGGATTGTGTTCGGTTTTCGGGTGGAACAAATCTGTTGATAAATTT
Organism: uncultured Bacteroidales bacterium; assembly: GCA_964473775.1. Taxonomy (GTDB): domain Bacteria; phylum Bacteroidota; class Bacteroidia; order Bacteroidales; family CAIWKO01; genus CAIWKO01. Next base: position 6,986 of record CAYYQJ010000106.1, read on the forward strand.
TTAATAATCCTGAAAAACGTATCTTTGTTTTTACAAATTTTGTAGTCGCAAATTAAATTGAAATCATAATGAAATTTACAGCACAACAACTGGCTGAAGTACTGAACGGAACTGTAGAAGGAAACCCTCAGGCCAGTGTTTCCAAACTATCAAAAATTGAAGAGGGTGATGCCGATTCGTTGACATTTTTGGCAAATCCTGCCTACACTCAATTTATTTATTCATCAAAAGCAGCCATTGCTGTGGTTAATAATGATTTTGTGGCAGAGCGTCCGCTCACGCTTACATTGATTAGGGTTGAAAATGCTTACACTGCTTTTTCGGCTTTGCTGGAGATTTATAATCAAATAAAACTGAATAAAACCGGCATCTCGGAAAAAGCTTTTATTTCTGAATCAGCAAAGATTGGGAGCAATGTTTATATAGGCGCTTTGGCTTTTATTGGCGAAAATGCTGTAATAGGCAATAATGTAAAAATTTATCCGCAATGTTATGTGGGCGACAATGTTCAAATAAAAGACAATACTACTCTTTATGCTTCGGTAACTTTATACTCGGACACATTGATTGGCAGCAACTGTATTATTCATTCAGGCGTGGTGCTGGGTGCTGATGGTTTTGGGTTTGTTCAACAAGCTGATTTATCACATAAAAAGGTGGCTCAAATCGGGAATGTTGTTATAGAAGATGATGTTGAAATTGGCGCAAATACTTGTATCGACAGGGCTACTCTTGGTTCAACCATTGTTCATAAGGGATGTAAACTTGATAATTTGATACAAATCGGACATAATTGTGAAATTGGAGAAAATTCTATCGTCATTTCGCAGGTGGGAGTAGCAGGTTCTGTTAAAATCGGGAAAGATTGTGCCATAGGCGGACAGGTAGGTATAGTGGGACATATCTCGATTGCAGACCATGTTAAGGTTCAGGCACGCTCAGGAGTTGCAAAAAGCGTTACAGAAGAAGGAGCTTTATTACAAGGATATGTGGCATTTAATATTAAAGATTTTCTAAAATCTTATGTGTTGTTTAAAAAGTTTCCAAAATTGGCTTCAAGGATTGATAAACTTGAAAAAGAGTTGGAGGCGCTGAAGAAGAAGGGTTAGGAAGAGAGTTTTGGCATTTCATATACCTAAATTGCAACCATAAAAAAAGCCCACCCCAAAAAGGCAGGCTTCACAATAACTTTATAAACTCAAT
>CAYYQJ010000107.1:0-8130 GCA_964473775.1 uncultured Bacteroidales bacterium
TGAACTTAATGATTGGGTTTAAAGCAACTGAAGAAGTATCTTTAAAAGGATCGCCTACGGTATCACCTACTACAGATGCATCGTGCAGTGGTGTTCCTTTTTCTTTCAGATCCACTTCAATCACTTTTTTGGCATTGTCCCAACATCCGCCGGCGTTTGCCATAAAGATAGCCTGAAATAAACCAAAAACTGCTATTGAAATTAAATAACCAATAAATAAAGAAATTGGCTGAGAATATTTTACAACCAAAGCTTGTGCTGTAGAAAGTTCGGCTCCCTGTAAAGTTTTAAGACTTGCAACTAATTCGGTTGTTAATCCTTTAGGTGCTGCAAAACAAGCAAATGCTAAAGCAAAGAAGAAAATACCAATAAAGATATTAAACATACCTTTTTGTGCATATTGAGTACAAATTTTTACTACTTCAACTGATTTTGCTGTATCTGCTTTTTTAGGAGCATTAGGATCGAGGTTAATATTTTTCTTAATATACTCAACAGCTCTGTAGGCACCTGTTGTTACAGCTTGCATTGAAGCACCGGTAAACCAATAAATAACACAACCACCAAGTATAAATCCAAGAATTGTATAAGGATTTAATAAGTTTAGAATAAGCTCAGGAGTTACACCTGTTGATTTACTTATCATTAATATTAACGAGAAAATCATTGTTGTAGCACCTACCACAGCTGTACCAATTAATACAGGTTTTGCAGTTGCTTTAAATGTATTTCCTGCACCGTCATTAGCTTCAAGATAATGTTTTGATTTTTCCCAATCAGGTTTAAATCCAAATTCTTTTTCGATTTCGGAAGAAGCTTTTTCTTTATCATCTTCAATTAACGAAAGTTCGTAAACCGATTGTGCATTATCAGTAACTGGTCCATAGCTATCAACAGCTATTGTTACTGGTCCCATTCCGAGTAAACCAAAGGCAACCAAACCAAAAGCAAAAACTGAAGGATAAATCATTAATGTATCTAAACCAAAAGTACTAGCAAAATATGCTATAAACATTAAAACAAAGAAAACTAAGCCAGTCCATATTGCAGAGAAATTACCAGCAACAAGACCAGAAAGAATAACTAATGAAGCACCACCTTCGCGACCAGCAGCAACTACTTCTTGTACGTGAGCTGATTTAGGAGAAGTAAACATCTTAGTAAATTCAGGAATTAAAGCACCACCAATAGTACCGCAACTAATAATGGTAGATAGTATCCACCACATATCGGTATTTCCATTTAAGTCAGGAATTAAAACATAAGAAGCAGCAAAAGTTACAATAATTGAAAGTAATGATGTAATCCATACTAAGCTTGTTAAAGGAGCTTCAAAATCTAAATCTTCTTTTCCTTTATATTTAGCATTGCTAAAAATTCCGTTAATATAGAAAGCAACAATAGAAGTTATAATCATAAGTATGCGCATTACAAATATCCATACTAATAATTCAACTTTTAAAACTGAAGTAATTGCATCAGTCATTCCTAATGCAGCACCACCAACAGCTAATAATATAAATGAGATTAATGCAACACCAGTTACACCGTAAGTTTCGAAACCATCAGCAGTAGGACCTACAGAGTCGCCAGCATTGTCGCCAGTACAATCGGCAATAACGCCCGGGTTACGAGGATCATCTTCGCCAATTTTGAATACCACTTTCATTAAGTCAGAACCAATATCAGCAATTTTTGTAAAAATACCTCCTGCAATACGCAAAGCAGAAGCGCCTAAAGATTCGCCAATGGCAAAACCAATAAAACAAGCACCAGCTAACTGACCAGGCATGAACAGTAAAATGATAAGCATCAGGGTTAATTCAACACAAATTAAAACCACACCAATACTCATACCGGCATCGAGAGGAATATGTAAAAGGTTTAAAGGATTTTTCTTTAAAGAAGCAAAAGCCATACGTGCATTAGCCAGTGTATTCATTCTGATGCCAAAAGCTGCAACTGAATAAGAACCTAGAATACCTATAACGGTCCATGTGATAATTAAAGCTACTGAACCAAATCTTGCTCCGACTGTATCGCCTATAGGGGATAAAAATCCAAAATAACCAGCAACAGCGGCACCAATGAATAAGAAAAGAATAGCAAGAAATTTTCCCTGTTGAGCTAAATAGGCTTTACAGGTTTGATAAATAACTTCAGCAATATCAAGCATTGATTTGTGAGCTGGAAGTTTTTTAACTTTCATAAATTGGTATAGACCAAAAAGTAATCCTAATATTGTAACAATAAATCCATAATAAAGAATATGTTGATCTTTTATGGAATCAGGAATTTTTAAGTCTGCTTCACTGCCGTATGATAAGGCAGGTAGCAATAATAATAGAACAGGTAACAACAATCGCAGTGTTCGTTTCATAAGTATTAAAATAAATTTAGATTTAAAGGGCAAACTTACTCATTTTTTTTAGGATAGGGCATAAAAACCAAAGAATCTATATTATACGAGTTAAAGTTAGGTGGAATTAAACCACTTTATTTTAATTACTATCAGGTATTTATATGCAATTATTTGAACCAATGAGATATCTCACTTTTTGATTGCGATATATAAGTTAAATTGAATGAAATGATTTGCACGTTTTTTTGATAGAAAATGTCAATCCAATTAGTAATTATTATCAAAGATCGAAATTTCCTGATGACTTCTTTTTATAAAACCTGATGATTTTAGCTGCATTCTAAAAGAAAAATACCATTTAACAATAGAATAGTATGGTTAATTTCTGCAAACAATAGTTCAGACCCAGATTAAAATGATTCCTGTAAAGCATTGAAATTAATATTTATAATGAGTTCTTATCTCCTGCCAACCTTAAAAATATAAATTCTCGTTTCTCCAGTTCTTTTATTATAATTACCTTTGCATGTATAAAAATAATTTTCAAGCAAAATGTCCATTTAATGAACAAGATTAAACTTGAGGTAATTGCTATTTCGCAGAGTCATGGGCAATCAGGGGCTTATACGATGTTTTTACAAGAGATTGGTGGTAAAAAACAACTTCGTATTATTATCGGTGCCACCGAAGCCCAATCTATTGCTATTGCCATTGAAAAAATAAAACCACCTCGTCCGCTTACTCACGATATTTTTAAAAATATTACGGATGCTTTTTCAATCACCATCACTGAAGTGGTTATTACCCAATTGGTAGATAATATTTTTTATGCCAAGCTTGTGTGCACTGATGGATTTAAGTTGATAGAAATAGACTCCAGAACTTCGGATGCAATTGCGTTGGCAATAAGATACGACTGTCCGATTTATACCAATGAGGTTGTGCTAAATACCGCTCACGAACTGGAACATAATATCAATGTTGAAAAAGAAAAGGTTGATACTTCATCCGATGAAGATGTGCATCCTGCAGATTCTAAGAAAAACGAATTCGAATCCTATTCATCAGAAGAATTGGAAAAGTTATTGGAAGCGGCGGTTGCAAACGAAGATTACGAAAGAGCCTCAAAAATTCGTGATGAAATTAAAAAGAGAAAGCAATTCTAATATTACACTTAATAAAATCATTTCCTTATGAACATAAAGTTTCGTTTAACACTCATGAGTTTTTTCCAGTTCTTCGTTTGGGGAGCCTGGTTAATTACTATAGGCACTTATTGCTTTAATACAAAAGGGTGGACAGGTGCCCAATTCGGAGCAATTTTCTCCACCTTGGCATTATCTTCCTTGTTTATGCCCGCATTGACCGGAATTATTGCCGACAAATGGCTGAATGCAGAAAGATTGTACGGCATACTGCACATATTGTATGGTCTGGTTTTGTTCTATGTGCCTTATGTTAACGATCCCAATGTGCTGTATTATGTGATTTTTCTGGCGATGATTTTCTACATGCCAACCATTTCACTTTCCAATTCGATTGCTTATACCATTCTTAAGAAGAATAATTACGATGTAATTAAAGTATTTCCACCCATCAGGGTTTGGGGAACCATAGGTTTTATTGTTGCAATGTGGATTACCAATTTGTCGGGAAGCAAGGCCAATGCCAATCAGTTTGTTATTGCTGCTATTGCTGCCATTGCTTTGGGGATTTATTCGTTCACATTACCTAAATGCCCTCCACAGAAATCCATATCTAAAGGAGCACCCTTTTATGAAATGCTCGGTTTGAATGCCTTCAAATTGTTTGGCAATATGAAAATGGCTTTGTTTTTCTTCTTTGCCATGTTTTTGGGAGCTGCACTGCAATTAACCAATATGTATGGCGATTCTTACCTCGATGATTTCAAACTCGTACCAGAATATGCCCAATCCTTTGTTATAAAATATTCCACCATCATCATGTCTATCTCACAGATATCCGAAACCTTGTTCATACTTACCATTCCTTTTTTCCTGAAGAGGTTTGGAATTAAAAAGGTGATGTTGTTTAGTATGATTGCCTGGGTGCTTCGTTTCGGATTGTTTGCTTATGGCAATCCTGCCGAAGGCTTGTGGATGATTATCCTTTCGTGTGTTGTGTACGGTATGGCTTTCGATTTCTTCAATATTTCGGGATCATTGTTTGTGGAAACTACCACCGATTCAAAAATACGTTCCAGCGCTCAGGGTTTGTTTATGATGATGACCAATGGGGTAGGTGCTTATCTTGGTAGCAAAATCAGTGGCTTTATCATCGATAACTACTTTACCACTGCTGCCGGTAAAAACTGGCATGGAATATGGCTTTCTTTTGCCATATATGCCTTGATAGTTGCTGTATTGTTCGCTGTGTTTTTCAAGCATAAACACGATAAAAATGCTATTAAAACCGTCAGTCACTGATAAAATCATTTTCCGGCATCAATCTGTTTCTCTATGTCTATACGTATAGGTATTAATGGTTTTGGCAGGATAGGAAAGCTTGTGTTCCGTCTGATGCTGCAAAATGAAAACTTCCAGGTGGTAGGTATTAATGATACTGCCGACATCAACACGCTGGCACATCTGCTGAAATACGATTCGGCTCACGGGCCTTTCAATGGAACTGTGGAGGTGAGCGATGGCAAACTGATTGTGAATGGAAAACCCATCAATGTGTATCACGAAAGTGTTCCTGCCGATATCCCCCGAACCATGTGTGGTGCCGATATCGTTATCGAATCTTCGGGTATGTTTCTCAACAGAGAAACCCTCAGCGGACATCTGCTATCAGGTGCAAAAAAAGTGATACTTACCTGCCCTGCACAAACTCCCCTGGACAAAACCATTATTATCGGCATCAACGAAAACACCCTTACCGATGCTGACCATTTAATATCCAATGCATCCTGTACTGCCAATAGTGTAGCACCCCTGATTAAAGTATTACACGAAAAGTTTGGAATGGTACAGGCATTTATGAATACCGTGCATCCTGCCACCAATAACCAACGCCTGATTGATGCCCCACATAAAGATTTGCGTCGTTCCAGAACGGCTTTAACCAATATCATTCCTACCACTTCTACTGCCATACCCATCATCATTGAGTTGTTTCCTTTTCTCAAAGATAAATTCGATGGACTGGCTACCAGAGTGCCTGTTGAAGACGGTTCGCTGATTGAAATTACGGCTCAATTATCTTCTACAGTAAGCAAGGCAGATGTCAATAAAGCCTTTTATGATGCTTCTTTATCCAACTTAAAAAACATCATTCAATATTGTTCCGACCCCATTGTTTCGGGCGATATCATAGGCAATCCACATTCGGTGATATTTGATTCCTTACTAACCAAAGTTATATCGGGCAACTTTGTTCAGATTATTGCCTGGTATGATAACGAATATGGGTATTCGAACCGTGTTGTCGATCTAGCGAAACTAATAGGTGCTTAAGTTCTATACTTGTCTGGCTTCCTCGAGCGAAGTCGAGAGCTAACAATATTTTGCCACCAACCTCCCGACTTCGCTAAGGGAAACCTCCCACCTTCTGTCATTAGTTTCCCTCAAAACCCGTATTCATCATAAAATTTAATCAAGGTGTTGTATAAATCCTCTATGGCAACATAATGATTTTCGCATCCCTTGCGCGAACAAACACTTACCTTGCCACCAATATCCATCAAAAATGGCACCATAGGGGCTCCGCATTTGCTGCATTCTTCTTTGCTGTTCAACACCTGATTGCAATGTGGACATGAAAATTCTGCAATGTCAACACCCGACAGGTCTAAATTGGCTTCATGGTCGTAGTTGCCATAGATGGAACTTAATCGAATCACACCCCTTTTGTTGCCTACCTGAATGTTTAGTTTGATACTGGGTTTGTCATGAAGTTTGTGTTCATGGTCCATCAATGAAGTCCTGCATAAAGGACATTTTACGAAGATTGAAACTGTTTTTTCCATAATGTTTTTCCTCCTTTATTTTATGTGTTTGAAATTTTTTATAAAGGTACGAATATTTCAAAGAAAATGCAAGTATTTTCGCAAATTTCTATTCTCCAAAGCTTTCAAATTATTAATAGTGAGCTATTGCTAATAAATGAAGAACTTTCAATAAATTTGCAGAAATTTGTAATGAAATATCCATCTACACCCATTATGGCATATCCCGAAAAAATAGCAAAAGAATTGGGCCTGAAAACCCAGCAGGTAGCAAACACCATTTATCTGCTCGACAGTGGCGGCAGTGTACCTTTTATTGCCCGTTATCGTAAAGAACTCACAGGCTCTCTGGACGAAGTGGAAATTACCAACATCCGAAACCGCCTGATTCAATTGCGCGAGCTCGACAAACGCCGCGAAAGCATTCTGGAATCCATTTGCGAACAAGGCAAACTAACCCCCGAACTCGAAAAACAACTGTATGCCGCCGCCACTATGGCCGAACTGGAAGACATTTATCTGCCTTATAAACCCAAACGCAGAACCCGTGCCACCATTGCCAAAGAAAAAGGACTGGAACCTTTGGCCGAGTTGATTTATGCACAAAACTATTTTGATATCGACCACAAAGCCTCTTCATTTATAGATGAAGAAAAAGGCGTCAACTCCATTGATGAAGCCATTGCAGGTGCCTGCGACATCATTGCCGAATGGGTGAATGAAACCCCCGAAGTGCGCTCGCGGGTTCGTTTGTTGTTCGAAAAAGAATCCTTCATAGAATCCAAAGTGGTGAAAGGAAAAGAGATTGAAGGCCGCAACTACGAAACCTATTACGAAATCAGAGAATCGCTGGCCAAAGCACCTTCGCATCGAGTGCTGGCCATGTTTCGTGGCGAGAACGAAGGTTTTCTGCGTATCTCCATAGAACCCGAATCCATCAAAGCACATGAAATCATAGAAAAGAAAATTGTGAAAGCCAACAACCGTGCAGGTTTGCTGGTGAAAGATACCATCAAAGACTCTTACAAACGATTGTTGCAGCCATCGATGGAAACCGAAATGCGTCAGTTGGCCAAGCAGCGCGCCGACAACGAAGCCATACGTGTGTTTGCCGGCAACCTCAAACAATTGCTGCTGGCACCACCTTTAGGGCATAAAAACGTGCTGGCCATCGACCCTGGCTTTCGCAGCGGCTGCAAACTGGCCATACTGGATAGAAACGGCAAGTTGATACACAACGAAAACATCTATCCGCATCCGCCTCAAAACGAAATGAAACAAGCCATCAATAAGATTGAAAATCTGGTGGAGGCATATAAAATTGAAGCCATAGCCATTGGCAATGGCACCGCAGGCCGCGAAACCGAAACCTTTATCCGACACATCAAATTTAAAAGAGATGTGTTGGCCATCATAGTGAACGAAAGCGGAGCTTCTATCTATTCTGCATCGGCCGTGGCACGACAGGAGTTTCCTGAATATGATATTACCGTGCGCGGCTGTGTTTCCATAGGCAGGCGGCTTATGGACCCTCTGGCCGAGTTGGTTAAAATTGATCCCAAATCTATTGGCGTGGGGCAGTATCAGCATGATGTAAATCAAAATGCACTGCAAAAAACCCTGGAAGATGTGGTGGTAAGCTGTGTGAATTCCGTAGGGGTGGATGTAAACACCTCCAGCAAAGAGTTGCTCACACACGTTTCGGGAGTGGGGCCTGTGTTGGCAAAAAACATCATAGATACCCGCAACGAAAACGGAGCTTTTGCTTCCCGTGCCGACCTCAAAAAGGTGCCGCGTT
>CAYYQJ010000108.1:0-7941 GCA_964473775.1 uncultured Bacteroidales bacterium
AGATAGCTTCAGGTGACTGGAGTTCAGACGTGTGCTCTTCCGATCTGTGATGGGTTCATCGGAAATAAGTATGCCGCCGGCGTGTATAGTACGCAGATTGGGAAAGTTTTCGATGGAATTGTAATGCTCGAGGATGTCGCGGCAGATTTCGTTTTTGTTGAGGGGCGAATCCGGAAACTTGATGAGGCGGTCGATATCTTCTTTGGGCAAACCATACACTTTACCCATCTCGCGAATGATAGAACGGTCTTTGAAAGTGGACATGGCGCCAAGTAGGGCAGTGTGTTGGCCACCATAGCGTTTAAAAATGTATTCGGTCACATCGTCGCGCTCTTTCCAGCTATAATCAATGTCGAAATCTGGAGGGGATTTGCGTTTGGGATTCAGAAAACGTTCGAAATAAAGGTCAAGTTCGATGGGGCATACATCGGTAATGCGCAGGCAGTAAGCCACCACACTGTTGGCGCCGCTTCCACGCCCCACATGATAGTAGCCGCGCTGCATAGAATAGCGGATGATGTCGGCAGTAATCAGAAAATAAGCCGAGAAGCCGAGGTTATCAATGATCTCGAGTTCTTTGCGTACCCTTTCCAGGGCAATTTTGTTGCGGATGCCGTAGCGGTATTTCATGCCATCAAGGGCGAGCTTTTCAAGCAGCAGTTTGTCGTCAGAAGCGCTTCCTGTGTAGGTTTTTTTATTTTTAATGGATTTGAAATCGAAGTCGAAGTGGCAATCGTCAATTATCTTTTGGGTGTTTTCGATGATAAATGGATGGTCTTCAAACCGCTGCAGGAGTTTTTTCTTTGGCAGGATGTACTCGTCCGTGGCAGCCATCTGCGAAGGTTGGAGCTGAGAGAAAAGAATATTGTGGTCAACAGCGCGCAGCTTCTTGTGGGTTTCGTATCCTTTGAAATCAAGAAAGGTAAGAGTATGCAAAATCACGTATTTATGAGGATGCTTTTGTATTTCAACATTCATTTTAAGTGAGATGGATGGGCGCAAGCCGATAAATTCGTATTCTTTCAGCTCTTCAGCTTTAATTTTACCGAATGGATACAATGTATAGCATTGATTGAATTCAGGATGGGCGGGCAGTTTGGTTTTGGTGAAGTTGGCGGTAGTCATCAGCTCGTTAATCTCGCGGAAGCCGTCGTTGTTTCGGGCCAGGGCAATGCAGAGCAATTCGTCGCCATTGCGAAATTCCATACCAACAATGGGTTTGATATGATTATCGAAACAAAGCTTCACAAACTCAAGCACCCCTGATGTATTGTTGATGTCCGTAATAGCCATAGCGTCATAGCCGTTATCAATAGCGGCTTTGATAAGGTCTTCGTTGGAAATCACACCGAAGCGGAGGCTGTAATATGAATGGGAGTTGAGTAACATTTACGAATTATCAATTACGAATTACGGATTAACCACAGAGAACATGGAGTAAAAACAGAGATACACAGAGAAACTTTGCATGACAAATAATTTTTAAATCGCCAATGACCAGTGACCAATGACTAATGACCAATGACCAATGACCAATCCCTAATCGCGTTTCTTCATATTGATGCATTTCATGATTGCTTTAAACCCATAGCGCAACCGTATCTTATCAATAGATTGATAGAGGTTAATCATTTCTTCGGTATCTTCATATAAATCTATTTGGGTAAAGCCAGAAACCAGGTTGCTGAAGCGTATGCCAATCAGGCGGATGAGTACGCGACGGGAATAGTTCTTCTTGAAAAGTTCCATCACTTTGTTGAGCAACACATGGTCGGAAGCGGTGTAAGCCACCTTACACTGAAAGGTGTGGGTTTGGAAATCGGAATAACGCAGTTTGAGGGTGATGCAACCTGTCACCTTTTTTGATTTGCGCAGGTCGAAAGCCAGTTTCTCAACCATGCGCATCAGCACCCGCCGGAGTTGTTCCATGTCGGTGGTATCCTTATCAAAAGTAGTTTCGCTGCTCATGCTTTTTTGTTCCGAATAAGGTTCCACGGGACTGTTGTCAATACCGTTGGCTTTTCGCCAAATCAGTTGACCATTGTCGCCAAGCACTCTTTGCATCATCAAAGGGGGCATCTGTTGAATGGTTTCCACTCTTTCTATGCCCATATTGCGCAATACGGTATAAGTTTTCCCTCCTATCCCTGGTATCTTCTTTATAGATAAAGGAGCAAGAAATAATTTCTCTATCCCGACGTCCACGCGCTTTTCACCATTGGGTTTGGCTTCGCCGGTAGCCACTTTCGATACGGTTTTATTCACCGACAAACCAAAACTAATAGGCAACCCCGATTCTTTGATGATAGCCTGCCGCAATTCGTGAGTCCAGAGCATACTATTTTTGATGAAGCGGTCCATTCCGGTGATGTCAATGTAATGTTCGTCAATGGAAGCTTTTTCCACCAGAGGTGATTTCTCTTTGATGATTTCGGTTACTATATTGGAATACTTAGAGTAGCTCTCCATATCGCCTCTGATAAATACCGCCTGCGGACAGAGTTGTTTAGCCATTCGCGCGGGCATAGCAGAGTGAACGCCAAAGGCTCTGGCTTCGTAGCTGCATGATGCAACCACACCACGGTCGGAGGTGCCGCCGATGATGATGGGTTTTCCATTCAAACTGCTATCCTGCAGTCGTTCTACTGACACAAAGAAAGAGTCTAAATCCAGATGAACAATTTGCCGGTCCATTTCCTTAAAAAATATTTAGTGTTTCTTTGCAAAGATACTACAATTTATAGTACCTTTGCGCTACATTTTGTAGCAATGAGTAAAATATCTAATAACATCAGGTATCTGAGAGAGTTGAAAAAGCTCTCTCAGGAAGGTCTTGCCGACGACCTTGGAATCACCCGTGCACGGCTTGGAGCTTATGAAGAATCGCGCAACGAACCTCCGCTTGAAATACTTATCAAACTGTCCGATTATTTTCATGTATCCATTGATGCTTTGGTTAAAGCCGATTTGCGGAAAACCGATATCAATGCGTTGATGGAAGTGGGGAACAACCGGACGCTTTTTCCGGTGATGCTCGACAAAGAAAACAAGGACTGTATTGAAGTGGTCACAGCCAAAGCTTCGGCAGGTTATCTGAACGGTTATTCCGACCCGGAATATATGGGCGAACTGCCGTTTATGACACTGCCTTTTGTGGTTACGGGCAAGCATCGCTCCTTCCCTATCCAAGGGGATTCGATGCCGCCGCTTGCCACAGGCGATTATGTGGTGGGCAAGTATGTGGAGTCAATAAATGATTTGGTGGATGGAAAAACATACATCCTGCTTACTAAAGACGAAGGGATTGTGTATAAGCGCATCTATAAAAAGGCTCATAACCTTATAGAATTGCATTCGGATAATAAAACGTATCAGCCTTACGTTGTTAAAGCAGTGAATATTCTTGAGATGTGGGAGTTTGTTTGCAGCCTGAAGACTTCGGATAAGAAGGAAGATGAAGTGAACATGGAGAACATGATGCAGTTGTTGCTAAGTATGAAGGTGGAATTGGAGAGACTGAAGAAATAACCACGGAGGGCACGGAGTGATAACAGAGGAAATTTATTTTTGCACTTATCAAGACTTCCTTAAATGCGGAAAAGAGTTCCTTTGTGGCAATCGTCAAGTGCCGGTAGGCGGAAAAGAGTTCCTTTCCGCCAATCGGGAAGTCCCGGTAGGCGGAAAAGAGTTCCTTTGGGGGTATCGGGAAGTCCCGGTAGGCGGAAAGGAGTTCCTTTGGGGCAATCGGGAAGTCCCGATAGGCGGAAAAGAGTTATTTTGGGACAATCGGGAAGTCCGGGCAGGCGGAGGAACGGACATTTTGGCAGATTATACATTGTGCCTATATGGGATAAGGATTTTTTCTGATATAAGAATAAAGAGGAAAACAGGGATTTTTTCAATAAATGCTTAGAACGGTTTTGATGAATATTGGAAATGATTCGTGATTAATAGCCAAAATATTGTAATTTTGTGGACAGTTTTAAATAGAAATGGAAATAAGAACAGATATTTATCTTGGTGACAGTAAGGAGCAATTAAAATTATTACCTGATAATTCAGTAGATTTAATTGTAACTTCACCACCGTATGCTGACCAGCGTAGTAGCACTTATGGTGGCATAACTCATGATAAGTATGTTGAATGGTTTTTGCCAATTTCAAAACAACTTTTAAGAGTACTAAAACCAACTGGAACTTTCATCTTGAATATAAAAGAAAAGGTTGTTGATGGTGAAAGGAGTATTTATGTTATGGAGTTGATACTTGCAATGCGAAAACAAGGATGGCTTTGGACAGAGGAATTTATTTGGCATAAAAAAAATTCGTATCCAGGAAAATGGCCAAATAGATTTCGCGATAGTTGGGAGCGATTATTACAATTCAACAAACACAGACATTTCAATATGTATCAGGAAGAAGTAATGGTACCCATGGGTGATTGGGCAAAGACAAGATTAAAAAAATTGTCAGAAACAGATAAGGTCAGAGACAATTCAAAAGTTGGTAGTGGTTTCGGCAAGAATATTTCTAATTGGTTAGACCGAGATATGGCATATCCTACAAACGTTCTTCATCTTGCAACCGAATGCAACAATAAAAATCATAGTGCAGCATTTCCTGAAGAACTTCCTGAATGGTTTATTAAATTATTTACAAAAGATTACGATACTGTTCTTGACCCATTTATGGGTTCAGGAACTACTTTAATAGTTGCAAAAAGAATGAAACGCAATTCAATAGGCATTGACATTATTCCTGAGTATTATGAAATGGTGCAAAAACAATTAAATCCTGTTGAACTTTATTTATTTGAACCTAAAGAAAATTATGGAAAAGCTAAACCTAAAGGACGTAACACAGTACGTTGAGCAAAATATTGGAGTATTTCATCAAAAGAGAATTCAAAGTCTTGATGGATTAAAACTCTCGCAAGTTTTAAAACGCAAGAATCCTTATTTGTTTAAAGCAAAATATGTATTAACAGCAGAGCAAATTATCCGGGGTATTGTTGATGCTCATATTTCATCAAACGAAGAAACAATATTTGGTGAATGGCTTGAAGGTCTGGCTATTTTTATTAATGGGAAGGTTTATGGAGGTTATAAATCAGGCATAATAAGTATTGACCTTGAATTTGATAATAATGGAACAAGAAATATTGTTACAATTAAGTCAGGACCAAATTGGGGCAACAGTTCTCAAATTTCTAAAATGATTGCAGACTTTAAAACAGCAAAAAAAACACTTAGAACAAGTAATTCTCAGCTAAACATTGTTGCGGTGAATGGTTGTTGCTATGGTAGAGATAACAATCCTGATAAAGGCGACTATTTCAAATATTGTGGTCAACGTTTTTGGGAATTTATATCTGGTGATTCAGAACTCTATACAGAAATTATAGAACCACTCGGAAATAAAGCAAAAGAAAAGAATGATGATTTCATGAAATCATATTGTCAGATGATAAACAAATTCACCAAAGAATTTACGAATGAATTTTGTAGTGATAATGGTGAAATTGAATGGATAAAATTAGTCCAATATAACTCTGCTACAATTGACCCTAAAAATAAAGAAAGTAAGGATAAGCAAAATGCTGTAGATTGATTTTAGAGGATAAATCAAAGATATTAAAGATAGAACGACGGCGGTTGGAACCGCCGCCGATTAAGGATACCAAACTGTCTTTATTTTTTTGGTTTATTTCTATGAAATGGATTGGGAGGGCCCCCTCCATTATTGAAAGGGTTAGGTCTATTTCCTTTATTATCTTGACTAATATTAGAAATACTTCCTCCAATTGTTGGAATTGAACTTATTATTTTTTCTTCTGCCATTATTCCTATTTGATAAAAAGGTGGTGATGTTCGTCCCATGGATTTTCCATATTCGATTGCAGCACTACTAGTTCCTTCCCATAAAATATTCCCAGTTTTTGTACTTAATAATGTATATCTAACTGTTAAAGCTGCTTGTGCTTTTCCACCTCTCATCGCATCATTTTGATGAACATCTGAAAGTCTCCCTTGTAGTATAGCATCAATATTAAATTGGGTTTTCAATTTTTTCAAGAAAACCGTATTAGCTATTCCTGAAAGTTCAAAATCTTTTAAAAAATCAGCAAAATCTGCTACAAGATTTTCCTTATTTAACAACGAAGTAGATTCGGTAGTTCCAATAGTTGAAACTGAACTATTTTTTTGCATAAATGCTTGAGTTATTGCTTTATCAATTTCCATAGTTTCACCTGGACTAAACGCTGTATTGCGCATTGGAAAGACAGCAACTTTTTTAATAGAATCCGTTTGGATTGAAGGGTCAATAAATGTTTTAATTGTTGCTCTATTTGAAGAACAACCATTAATAAACAAACTTGTCGCTACAATCAAACAAGTAATAAACATTAATTTTTTCATTTTTTTAGTTTTGTCCCCATAGTCCCGATGAAGTTTTAACAATAAAAAAAGCGTGGAACTATAACTATATCCGTATCTGAGGCACTGGTATACCTGGTATTACAAATAAGTGAAGCCCACGCCTTAGCATGAGCGTCATACTTATTATTCATGTAATACCTTAAAAATTACCAGTTTTCAGATACAGAATAAAAGCTAACGCTTTATCTTTAATTAATAAATTTCAGAACGACCTGATACTGTTTTTAGGCAATACCAGAGTGCAAATATAGAAAAATATTATGAAGCGTAGGAAATCCGATAAATAATTACCTCAAAATCCAAATTATCTATCAACAAAAATCTTTTGGGCTTAAGCCCTTTTATTTGTTCTTCGTCATGCCCGCCACCCTAAAGGGCAGGGTAATTCAATAGTTTCTAAAGCCAAACTGCAATGAAAATAATTCCAAAAACAATAAATCCATCAATGACCATTAATGACAATAAATGACACAAAGTAAATGACGCAAAGCAATTGACACAAAGTAAATGCCGCAAGGCAAATGACACGAAGTAAATATTAAGGATAAAACAATAACGAGTCAGTAAATTTTGTAATTTTGTAAAAAAAGTTATGAATATTGCAATATCAAACAGGACTCTTGATAGATATTTCAGGCTACTAAAAAACTGGGATATAGAGGCAAAAAAGAATCTCATCATAAAACTAACTTCATCTATTGAGCCAAAGGTAAACGACAATTTTGATTTCTCGGCATGTTATGGAGCATGGAAAGATAGCCGAAGCGCCGAAGAGATAAATGATGAATTAAGAAGGGATAGAAAAAATTCCGCTGAAATAGAAGAATTTTGATGAACTATTTACTCGACACAAACATCTGTATCCATTTCTTCAAAGGACAATATGGATTGATTGAGAAAATTCAAACCATTGGATTTGATAAATTTGCTATTTCCGAAATAACACTTGCCGAATTATTTTACGGCGCTGAAAAAAGTCAGAATATTGCAAATAATAAAAAGGTTGTCGAACAGTTTGCAGACAAAATTACGATTATTCCAATCTTTGATGCTATTGAAATATACAGTAAAGAAAAAGCAAGACTAAAAATAAAAGGCAAGATTATTAGCGATTTGGATTTATTTATTGGCGCTACAGCAATTGCAAATGATATGGTTTTGATAACAAGAAACGTTAAAGAATTTGAACGAATGAACCATATCAAAATCGAAAATTGGATTGACGATAAATAAGCAATCCTGTTATACCCGGTTGGGCTGAGTTTCGTTCGGGTTTCCTACCTCGTTCGTTAATAACCCCAAATCATAAATCTCAAATCCTAAATCCCAAATAGAGAATGTTTGCAATAGTTGATATAGAGACCTGTGGGGGGAAGTTTGAGTTTCGCAGGGGAAGGATAACTGAGATATGTATTGTGATTCATGATGGATTGAGTGTGGTGGATAAATTTACTACAGATCGGAAGAGCGTCGTGTAGGGAAAGAGTGTTCAGAGCCGTGT
>CAYYQJ010000109.1:0-2480 GCA_964473775.1 uncultured Bacteroidales bacterium
ATTTGGGGAAGAAACCGCTACAGGTTTTATAAGGGGTCGTACGAAGACCGAAAAGGTGCATTAGTGGCTTTGGCAAAAGCAATGACTGCACAAGGGGTGCCAGATGGTGCTACAGCGGTGATGGAATACCATGCCGAAATCATTGACAATCATAGCAAGCAACAAGTGCGAATGGCAAAAGTTGGTACTGACACCATCTCTGTGTATGAATTACGCAAGATATTAATCAAAAAGCTGAATAAAAACAGAGGTACTTTAATTCATATTTTTGGTGATTCAGACTATTGTGAAGATATCGTAAAAAGATATTTCCCCATAAACCTCATGGGCAATAAAAACGACCCGGGACATCATCAGTTAATCATTCCGAAAGCTGATTTTCGAAAAATCTGTATTCATCTTTTCAAATCAACTGAAAAAATTGAAATCTTGGCCGAAGATGCCGATATTTGGATATGTTTGGCCGACAATGCAAACCATCCTATTACCTCCGGATTTCTGGCTAAAAAAGGAATCAAATATGTTATTTATCCCAATCAACTGGGTGATCTCACTAAAAAGTATGTTATAGCCACCAATGCGAGTTTAACTGAATCCAGTGATTTGATTTTTAATATTAGAAAGGGGAAATAAGATGCGCATTCGAATTTAAAATCCTCTTAATATATTGGTTTGTAAAACAAATCTATAATACTAATTAACTGCGAATCCCTCAAATCAAAGAGTATATTAAAATAAAATCTTGTGCAATAGCAGCAAAAATTTCGATACATTTGTAAAAAAAATTGTCAATTAGTTTTCTTATAGTATGCAAATCTGTTTCCATAATAAGTACGAGTCGAAAATCGATTTTACTAATGAGCTTCTATGTTTTCATCCCAATATTCTAATTGCTGAAATTGCAAAGCTTGATTCAGTTTCCGGTAACGAAATATTAAGTTATCATGCAACAGATGAATTTTCGGATGATGAAATATTACTTCTTGCCGAAGTTATACATAACAGAAATCTAAAAACTGGGGATAAGCCATTTCCTTATGAAAGGTATTCGAAAAGATTGAAGGAACTTTCAAATGAAAAACGTAAAAGTAAAGAACATTTGGTGCTACTTGGTAAATACAAGAAATTGGTTCAACAATCAAAAGTTATGATAAAATTAATTGACGAAGCTGTTCTAAAAAACAAGAATTTATTCGATTTGCTTCCATTTGTTCAGGAAAATATTCTAAAACCCAAAATGGTAAACTTTGCTGAAGAGGATGAGCTAGAAAATCTGTACATTAAAGACATGATTGAGGATATTAATAACAAAGACAATATTTTCTGTCTGGATTATGGTATTGAAAAATTATTTAGTTTTAATTCGCTTATAACTGAAAATGAAATACTCTGTGATTTTATTAAAATCCCCTTATGGAACTTCCCATCGTTTAAAGAAATTACTTATGATAAAATGAAATACACAAGGGATGAACTCTTACCAATACTTTCTTCATTTAAGTTGCAACTCATAGAACTAATTGGAAAACTTAATGAAATATCGTTTGTAGATGAAAATATGAATCTGGTGAATCAATTGTGCATAGAAAATATAAATCATCACATCTCCCCTATTCAAACTAAGATAGATGAAAGCCTTTATCTGATGCAGCAAAAAAGCAAATACCCCGATTTGCCACATGTAAAATTTTGTCTGGGAATTGCTTCTACCCATCTACTGATTGATTATTATGAAAAAAACGAAGTATTAATACCTTATGTGGCCAGCGAAATAAAACAACAACTCAGCCGGCAAATTGATTTAAACAGAGCTTGTGTTTTTTGTTATTATGAAATACATAATCCTTCTGACTTGCAATCATAATAATTTAGATTCTTATTAAACAATATAATAAAACAAGCAGTTTAGGAAATTTTTCTTCTCTCAGCATTAATAACTTCAACATTAAATAGCATCAAAAAATGAAAACAAAATTAAGTAAGTTAATCATCTGCATTTTCATTCTTAGTACCTTTGTACAAGACGGTTATTCTCAACATCTGTCCACCTCCAACTTCGAACAAGGGCTGGCCTATTATAAGCAGGGGAATTATAAATTGTCAATTGAGCAATATAACAAGGCATTGCAAAGCGAACCTAAGGATAAAAATACTTTTTACAACAGAGGATTGGCTTACTTCCAATTGGCTAATTATGAATTGGCTATTAAGGATTATACAGAGGCAATAACCATCGACCCCAATTATCAAAAGGCCTATTTTAACCGCGGACTGGTGTATTATTATCAGGGAAACTATACTGTGGCATTAATAGATTTTAACTCGGCCATGATTTTAAATCCTAATGATGCCGAAGCAATATATAGTTGCGGGCTATGCTATCGCAAAAAAGGTGAACTTGAAACTGCCATAGCAGATTATAATAAGGCAATCATGATCAATCCTCAATATACAGATGCCTATTACAGCAGGGGTTTAGC
>CAYYQJ010000109.1:2580-7873 GCA_964473775.1 uncultured Bacteroidales bacterium
AGGCAATCATGATCAATCCTCAATATACAGATGCCTATTACAGCAGGGGTTTAGCCTATTATTACAAAGAAGATTACAAAACGGCCATAGCTGATTATACGCTTGTAATAAACCTCGATGCGAAGTATGGAGATGCTTATTATAACAGAGGTCTGGCTTATTATAAGCTAAATGATTATGCACATGCCATTACAGATTATTCCGCTGCAATAAAAATCAAACCCGAAAATTCGGACGCCTATTACAACAGAGGTCTTGCCTATTACTATCAGCAAAATTACGACCTCGCCCTGAATGATTATAACACTTCTTTAAAAATAAAACCTGAGCAAGCAAACCTTTATATTTCTATAGGACTCTGTTATCGCAAGCTTGAAAAATATGATTTGGCGATAGCTAATTTCACAACGGCCATTACCATCGATCCAAAACATGCAAATGCTTACAACAACAGGGGGAGCATTTATTATTTACAGAAAATAAAGAGTTTGTGTGTTGCTGATTGGAAAAAAGCAGCAGACTTAGGAGATAATACATCCAAAAAATACCTGAAAGATTATTATAATATTGACTATTAAAACAGCATAATTATTTACCCATTAAAAGAATAATATAATGTGTTTTTCAGCAAGTGCCAGTTTCGCAGGAGGAGTAGTTATTTTAGCTATCGGAGCTATTGCTGTCAAAACGGTTCATAAAAAGTCTCATTTACTATTTGCCTTAATACCTGTTTTTTTTGCACTTCAACAATTAGCTGAAGGATTAGTCTGGATTAGTCTGCCCAATCCAGACTATGTGTGGATGCAATTGCTTGGCAAGTATCTGTTTCTTACGGTGGCGGATGTTATATGGCCCATCATGATGCCGCTTTCAGTCCTTCTTATGGAAGAGAATCCAAAGAAATTAGTAATACTAAAAGTGCTGCTTCTGATTGGAATTCTTGTTTCTCTTTACTATGCTTATTGTTTGATTTTCTGCCAAATCAATCCCGAAATCATAAAGTATCATATTCATTACAAAAATGATTTTCCCGAAACCTTATCCATTCCTGCCTTTATTGTTTATTTAATTGCCACCATAACTCCATTTTTTATTTCAAGCGTAAAAAGAATCCGTTACTTTGGCCTACTGCTGATATTATCCTGTGTAGTCACTGCAATATTCTTTTTTGAAATTCTTACCTCTGTATTTTGCTTTTTTGCAGCAATGATAAGTGTTGTTATTTTTTGGATACTCAGAGATTCAAAGATTAATGTGCAACAAGATAAAGGAAAACAATAACCTCACTGAATGCAAATACCAATTACCATGATCCAAACTCATTAGCCATAAACCCTTATTTTATTTCCATCAACTCCACATCATAAATCAACGTAGCCCGTTTGGGAATTTTATTTTCATCTCCTGATAACCCAAAAGCCAGATGTGAAGGAATAATCAGCTTGGCCTTGTCTCCTACTCTCATCAGCAAAATGCCTTCTTCCAGGCCGCTCTCTACTTCTGCAATGCCCAATTCAATCTGCTTCAGTCCATCGTTTTTAGAATTATAACATTCCACACCGTTAATGAGGTTCACCACAAAGCGTATCACCACTTTATCACGGAGACCGAGCTTGGGGCCTTTACCATGGAAATAGATTTCATAACGCAGCCCTGTTCCGGTTTTATTCATCTTCCATTCGTGACGGGCAATATAAGCTTCAATATCCTCATTCTCTTTCTTTACAAGGGTTTTATTCACCTCTTCCAAATCCTTTTTAAACTTCTCAGGCAGAACCTCAGGTTTTTTCTCAGTATCATTTCCACACGAAATGATAAAGACTGCAGAAAACAAAATCAATAGAGTTCTAAAATACTTCATGGTACACAAAGTTTATATAAGTTCGTTTTTATACTGTGAAAGGCATGAAATAAAAAACGCTATAGCATCAGTAAGATTCATTTTCAAATTGGCCCCCGATGCATTTCTATGCCCACCTCCATCAAAATGCTCGCGTGCAAACTGACCTACATTAAAATTTCCGGTTGAACGTAACGACAATTTTACATACTCTCTTTTTTCGGAAAACAAGGCAGAAACTTTAATACCCTTAATAGTAAGACCATAATTCACAATACCTTCGCTATCGCCATTGCTAAACTTAAATCTATTCATATCGTCTTTAGAAAGGGCCATATAGGCAGTTGCCAGCTCATCAACCACAGTAAGTTTTTCGCTCAGACAATAACCCAACAATCGCAACCTGCTTTTAGAAAATGTACAATAAACATAACGGTGAATCAATTCTCCATTAATCCCTTTCTTGAAGATTTTGCCCGTAACTTCATAAGTATTCGGGAAATCGCAATTATAGCTGAAAGAGCCTGTATCGGTTATAATACCAACATAAATACAGGTAGCAATATCCTTATCTATCAAGTCTTCGCCATCCATTGCTGCAATAAAATCATACACCAGTTCGGAAGTGGAAGATGCATCAATTTTAGAATATGCCAACTTAAAAAAATCGGAAGGCATTTGATGATGATCTATTAAAACCTTGGTTGCTTTACTGTTTACCAGACAATCAGTAAGTGCTTCCACCCTATCCACCATATTGAAATCGAGACAAAAAATCAAATCTGCCTGTTCGAAAAGTATGGTGCATTTTTCTTTATCCCTGGAGTACATACAAATTTGATCCACATTGGGCATCCATTTATAAAAGTCAGGAAAATCATTAGGAACCACCACAGTGGCATTGTAGCCCAGCTTTTTAAAATAATGCCACAACGCTAAAGTAGAGCCTATTGCATCTCCATCAGGATTGTGATGAGTTAGAATAATAATATGTTGAGAAACATCAAGATGTTCTTTTACGGTAAGAATAAAGCTTTTATCCAATTTGTTTTATTTTTTACAAAATTATCAAAAAAAATTATCCCGACAGTAGATAAAAATATATAATTTTGCAATCACTAAAAAACATAATATGACAGGCGACATAACATTTACAATGATTAAACCCGTAGCATTCCAAAAAAATGTTGCAGGACAAATATTACAGAGAATTCAAAGTGCTGGTTTTTGGTTGGTTGCAGCCAAAACAATTCACTTAAGCAGAGCGCAAGCCGAAAAATTTTATGCAGTACATAAGGAACGTCCATTCTTCAACGACCTGGTAACTTTTATGTCATCTGCTCCAATAATTGTAGCCATTATTCAAAAAGAAAATGCAGTTGAAGATTATCGTAAGCTTATCGGCAAAACCAATCCTGCTGAAGCAGAAGAAGGCTCAATAAGAAAAGATTTTGGCACCGACATTCAAGCAAATGCCGTTCATGGTTCCGACAGCGACGAAAACGCAATTATCGAAAGTAACTTCTTCTTTCCAAAATGCGAGCAATTCTATAAAGAAGGATAATACTCTTTAAACGATTTATTCTTATATAAAATTACGATCTTCTCAATTTCTGGTTGAGAAGGCACAATAAATTTTTCTGACATATTAGGTTCAACAGGCTCTTGTTGAACATTTTTTGTTTCTATTACCAGCTCAATTAAGTCATTTTCCTTAGGTTTTACGGGCTCCTGCTCAGGAACGGTATTAATTATTGGCTCCATTATAGGTTTATTCTCCTCTATTGGCATTGCAGATTCCAATTTATTTTCATCAACAATAAGTGAAGCATCAAACAGGTCAATCTGTTTTGATTTTATCATTTGTCCCATTCCCATCAAAAGCCACTCCGAATTTATATCCGGAAACTTATTAATGATTTTTGTAATCAAGTCAAGACTGGGCAAATTACGTCCTGACATGATATGCGACATACTTGATCGCTGAATACCTATTTCATCAGCAAATTTTGAAGGGCTTAAATTTTTAACTTTTAAAAGTAACAGAATTCGTTCTACCATAAAATTACAATATTAAATTAAAGTTTACAAAGATAATATTTTTTCAGTTAACTAGTGTCATTTCTTAAATTTTAGATTTGTAAACTTACGTATTTCTTGTTTTAATTAAATTATAGCAAGATATAAACTAACTTTAATCTCTTATTAATAGAGTATTAGAATTTACTAATTACTAGTTAGTTTTTTCAATTAATTACTGCAATTTAGCTTATGTAAGACATTAGTTAAATCATTAATAACACTGGTTTATTAATACTTAAATGTAATTTATCACCTATTAGTAGCTGTAATTGACTAATAACATTTGTAACTACTCATAATTTAGTAATGTACTTTATGTTATCAATATCACATTTGTAACTTATAAATGGAACTACTTCGACATGAGCTATCAATATTATGGATTCACTATTGTAACTTTTATACTGTTCGTATAGTTACATTTGTAATTATCATGATAATTCACAATTGTAACCTCGTATTTTTCGTAAAATTGGGTTGTTCTATTAATTGTATCATTTTAAAAAGTGAATAATTTTTTGCGTCGTGAAAAAAATGTATCAATAAATTCACGGGAATTGAAAAAACATCCACCTACCCTATCCTAAGGTCACGAATACAGAATTTACCATGAAAAGAATAAAATGGATGTTTGAATTACTATCCGTAATTTTGTTGTGAACCATTGATATTCTGTTTATAAACTATAATATTTTATCTTTTTAATCGCTAATAGGCAGGATTTTTAACCACTACTGTACTTCGCATGGCATATAATACGTGGAAAATAGGTTAATTGGGGGTGATTTATAGGAGTAATTGAAATCGTCCTATTTTGTAATGAAATTTGGGTTACCCCTTCTTTGAAATTATTTTTCAATTTCGTCACTCTACAATTCTTTAAAAAGTTATCAACCATCCGGATTATAAATTACTGTAAAACAACTTTTTTTGATTACTCTAAATTTCTCATGAGTTCATTTTACAGAAAACTCTTAATTCATTTGATATTTATTTGTAGATTTGTATTGAAAATAATAAAACGAGGGATAAATGGACGAGAAAGAATCATATGACAGAAATGATAGGAATGAAATTTTTTCAAAATCGGTAAGAGCAGGAAAGAGAACTTATTTTTTTGACGTTAAAACCACAAAATCAGACGAAATGTTTTTGACTATAACCGAAAGCAAACGTCGTTTTGATAATGAAACCGGTAAATTTTTCTTTCAGAAGAATAAATTGTTTTTGTATGGCGAAGATTTTGAGAAGTTTACTAAAGGTCTTTCTGATGTAATTTCCTTTATTCATACTGGCATTAAACCTGAACCGGAAGATGATAGATCGGAAGAGCGTCGTGTAGGGAAAGAGTGTTCAGAGCCGTATAAAGAT
>CAYYQJ010000110.1:0-7848 GCA_964473775.1 uncultured Bacteroidales bacterium
AGACCACCTGCCAAATTGCAAAGACCACCTGCCAAGTTGCAGAAACCACCTGCCAAGTTGCAAAGACCACCTGCCAAGTTGCAGAAACCACCTGCCAAGTTGCGAAGAGCACCTGCAAAGTTGCAAAGACCACCTGCCAAAACTCCTTTGGGCCACTAATGTTTATGTAAAACCAGAACTAAATCACACTCTAACAAAGAAATATAGACTTATGTTTAAACAATCATTTCCGTCATTAGCAAACACCTCCCCCTATGTTGCACAAGCAATATCACCTCCCGAAATCCTTGCACATCCTAATTCGTAATTGAATTCCAGATTCCTTTTACTTTACAAACTTGATGAACTTTACAAACTTTACAAACCTGATAAACTTCACGAAAATTACCCAAATTATGTGTGATATATTAAAATTGAGTAATTTTACAAAAAATTTCAGATAATTTATGTCCGATACAATTGGCAAAGAGCCCAATAACCGAAAATTCAAAATAATAATTATTGCCGAAGCGGTAGTAATAGCTTTATTGCTGGTATTATATATTACTGCCCGAACCACCGTTCACACTTTTGTGGTTGAGAAAGAAAAAATGGTCACCGAACGACAAAGCATGCAAAAAACCCTCGATTCGTTGCGAAACGAACATCAGAAAATGCTTACCGAATATGGTTTCATGACCAAAGATTTGAAACTAAAAGACAGCACCATTCAGGCACAGGCTGGCGAAATACAAAAGCTTATCGAAAGCAACGCCGGCAAAAACATGATTCAGAAAAAACTGGATTATCTGCGCGGAATCACACAAGACTATGTTGCCCAAATCGACAAACTACTTGCCGAAAACCAAAACCTGAAAACCGAAGTAAAAGGCATGCAGGAAAACATTAATCAGGAAAAAGTGAAAAACGAATCTTTAACCAAAGATAAAGACGAACTGAGCCAAAAGATAACAGAAGCTGCCGTATTGCAGGCGGTAGGAGTTCAGGCCGTTGGTGTTCGTTTTAAATCGGGAGGCAAAAAAGAAGAATTGGTGGATAAGGCAAAACGGGTTGAAAAAATTAAAATCACCTTCACTCTCGCCAAAAATCCTCTGGTAGCTCCAGGTCCAAAAACCGTTTATGTACGAATTGCCCGACCTGATAATGCCATACTTCAGGCTGGACAATCATTCGAATATCAGGGACAACAAATCATGTATTCGCTGATGCAGGGCGTAAATTATACAGGCAAACCTGTCAACGTAACTTTGTTTTACGAAAAATCCGACCGCATTATTCCCGGGTCATATAACATCGCCGTATTTTCTGATGGTCAGGAAATCGGACAAACCACCCTGGTATTGAAATAAAAATTAACAATCAACGTTATAAGTCGAATCAATAAAAAACCTTAACTAATGGAAACTCATCAAAACGAAATGAAAAAGAAACCCAATGTGTTTATGTACATTTCGATAGTTTTATTTGTTGCCTGCATCATTCTTACCTGGCAAGTGGTATCACTCAAAAATCAAAAAGATATAGTGACTACCGAAAAAGACACCTTATCGGCCGAAAAAGAAAAGCTGATAGGACAGTTGGAAACCCTGAAAAAACAATACGAACAGCTTTCTACAGACAATAAACAACTCACCGACATGTTTAACGCTGAAAAAGAACATGTAGAAAAACTGTTGAAGAAAATAAAAAATTCGGATGGTTCGTTGTCGAAATATAAAAAACAGGTCTCATCAATGGAAGGCCGCCTGAAAGAATATGAACAGCAGATAGAGCAACTGAAAAACGAAAACAAAGCATTAACGGCCGAGAATTTTCATATTAAAACAGTTCTCGATTCAACTACTACCGAAAATAAACAATTAAGCACAACCAACACCGCCCTGAACGAAACAGTAGCAAAAGGTTCCGCACTTCACACCTACGACATAAGCGCCAGCGGAATCGTAGTAAAAGCCAAAGGAAAAGAAGTTCCTACCATGAAAACCAAAAGGGTTGAAAAACTACGTGTTTGTTTCACCGTTGGCGAAAATGCCATAGCAACAGCAGGCCTGAAAGATGTTTATTTAAGAATTTCCGACCCTAACGGAACCATTCTATCAAAAGGCGAAGGCGATGAATATTCGTTTGACTTTGAAGGAAAAAAACTTCAATTCTCTGCCAAAGAACAGGTAACCTATAATAATAAAGCCACCGATTTGTGTATGTATTGGATCAAAACAAAAGATTTCGTTCCCGGAACCTATACAGTTGATATTTTTGCAGAAGGCAAAGCGATAGGCACCTCTAATTTTATTCTTGAAAAATAATTACAAATCTAAATAATAAAAACTATGAAAAAACAATTGACAGCATTAGTAGCATTTGCTATGATTATGCTTTTTGCGGGATCAGCTTTCGCACAAAAAGAAGTGATTAAAACACAAAACATCAAAGTGGGTATTGATTGTCCTATGGGCAAAGCAACCATTGAAAAAGAACTGGTTAAAACCGCAGGCGTAAAAACAGTGGTTGTAAGCATGGAAACCAAAATAGCTACCATCAGTTATGTTGAAGGTAAAGTAACCAAAGACCAATTGGTAAGTTCTATTGAAAAACTGGGTTATACTACTGAATTTTCGAAAGCAAGTACTCCTGCGAAAGGTGGATGCTCAAAATCCTGCCAGAAATCCTGTGGTGGACATTAATCATAAAAATGGTCCGAAAAAAAGCCCTGCAAGTAATTTGCAGGGCTTTTTTTATGGTTTTATTGAAACTAAATCGAAGAAGTTTGAAGTTTTATTTCAATTAAATGAGCTTAAAAAAATTTCACTTAAGTTTAGTTTACAGCCATCTGACTCAATAATTAGAATTACACGCTGAGTAATTTTACTAAAATGTTGACATGCCTGCTTTCTTAATCCATTTAATTTTTTAACTTTGCAAACCTTTTCAGAAAAAGTGTTTAATTTATTAATAATTAATTGACAAATGAAAATTTATCAGACAAACGAAATTAAAAACATTGCCTTAATCGGCGGGGCAAAATCAGGAAAAACCACTTTGGCAGAATGTATGCTGTTCGAAGGCGGAGTATTGAGTAGAAGAGGTTCTGTGGAAGATAAAAATACAGCATCAGATTATCGTGAAATAGAACTTGAACGTCAGAACTCTGTTTATTCGACAGTATTATATACTGAATTCGCAGGTAAGAAAATTAATATTATTGACAATCCGGGCTTTGATGACTTTATAGGAGAAGTTTTTGCTGCACTAAAAGTGTGTGACACTGCTGTAATGGTAGTTAATGCTCAGAATGGAGTTGAAGTAGGAACTGAAATTACCTGGCGTTATACTACCCGTCAGCAAATGCCTGTTGTTTTTGTTGTGAATCAACTAGAACATGAAAAGGCCAATTTCGATGAAACCATTCGTCAGTTAAAAACCCAGTTTGGAACAAAGGTAACTTTGGTTCAATATCCGATAGCAACTGGTCCTGGATTTAGTTCAGTAATTGATGTACTGAAAATGAAAATGTATAATTTTGGAAAAGATGGAAAAGTCGAAATAGTGGATATTCCCGATTCCGAAAAAAGTAAAGCTGAAGAATTGCAGGCTACCTTGGTTGAAGCCGCTGCTGAAAGTGATGAACAATTGATGGAAATATTTTTTGATAAAGGAACTTTAACCGAAGAAGAATTATCAAAAGGATTAAAACAAGGAGTTGCAAACAGAAGTTTGTTCCCCGTGTTGTGTACCTCATCAAAATTAAATATGGGTGTAGCACGTTTGTTGGAATTTATTTCAATTTCTACCCCTTCACCAGACGAAGTGGAATGCCCAAAGACTAAAGATGGAAAAGATATTCCATGCAAAGTTTCTGATCCTGCTGCTGCTTTTATTTTTAAAACTTCTATAGAATCTCATATTGGTGAAGTTTCATATTTCAAAGTGTTGTCAGGCGAAATATCCGAAGCACTTGATATGGTTAATTCTAATAACGGCACCAAAGAACGTGTTTCTCAGGTTTACGTTTGTTATGGAAAAAATCGCGAAAAAGTAGCAAAAGCAGTTGCCGGCGATATTGCAGCAACTATTAAACTAAAAAGCTCGTTTACGAATCATACTTTAACCTTACCAAAGGGCAATGATTTCCAAATGACTCCTATTGAATTCCCTAATCCTAAATATCGGGCTGCTGTAAAAGCAATCAATAGCGGTGATGATGAAAAACTGGGTGGAATACTCAACGATATGCATAAAATAGATCCAACATTACTTCCTGAATATTCAAAGGAATTGCGTCAGCTAATTTTATCAGGTCAGGGCGAATTACATTTAACTATTGCCAAATGGCAAATTGAAAAACTCAATAAAATCGATATCGAATTCATACCACCTCGCATTCCTTATCGCGAAACAATCACCAAGTCTGCAAAATCTGTTTATCGTCATAAAAAACAATCAGGTGGTGCAGGTCAGTTTGGGGAAGTTCACATGCTAATCCAACCTTTTTCAGATCATATGGTCGACCCAACTGAATTTCCTATTCGTGGTCGCGAAGAACATGCATTGGCTTGGGGCGGAAAACTCCTTTTCCACAATTGTATTGTTGGGGGAGCTGTTGATGCAAGATTTATGCCTGCCATCCTGAAAGGTATCATGGAAAAAATTGAAGAAGGTCCGTTAACCGGTTCTTATGCCCGTGATATTTCTGTTTATATTTATGATGGTAAAATGCACCCTGTTGATTCAAATGAAATTTCGTTTAAGTTGGCTGGTCGTAATGCATTCAGAGAAGCTTTTAAAAATGCTGGTCCAAAAATTCTTGAACCTATTTATGAAGTTGAAGTTATTGTTCCTGAAGATAAAATGGGTGATGTTATGACCGATTTACAAGGACGTAGAGCAGTAATTCTCGGTATGTCGAGCGAAGGAACGTATCAGAAAATTCTTACAAAGGTGCCTTTGGCTGAAATGAACCGTTATTCAACTGCATTAAGTTCAATAACCAGCGGTCGTGCCACCTACGGAATGAAGTTTTCGGAATACACTCAGGTTCCGGGCGATGTTCAAACACAGCTTCTGAAAACCTACGAAGAACAGGAAAAAGACGAAGAATAATAATCATATTAAAACCTGCTCAAAAAGCAGGTTTTTTTTATTTTGTACCAAAAATTTATTTTTTACGTTTCGTTACAACGTAAATTAATATTTTGCTTCAAGAAATATCCGAATGAAGAAGATTGACTATTATATAATAAAAAAGTTTTTAGGGACATTTTTCCTTTCTATTTCCCTTATTATTATCATCGTCATTATTTTTGATATCTCTGAAAACATTGAAGACCTTATTAATTTCAAAGCAACACTTTACAGAATAATCTTTGATTATTATCTGAACTTTATTCCCTACTTTGTTAACTTATTCAGCCCCTTATTTACTTTTATTGCAGTAATTTATTTCACTTCAAAAATGGCATCTCAAACAGAAATTATTGCCATTTTAGGTAGTGGTATCAGTTTTCGGCGGATGTTGCGACCATTTATGATTACGGCTTTGTTTCTTACATTGTTGTCATTCTATCTCTCCAATTTTTTAATTCCACACACAAATAAAAATTTGGTAGATTTCAGGACAGAGTTTCTTAAAAACCGTTTCCAGAATAATAACAGGAATATCCACATGCAAATTGCTCCGGGTGCTTTTGTTTATGTGGAGAGTTTTAATGTGGAAGATAATCGAGGAAGCAGGTTTACTATGGAAAGGTATAATAATGGAGTGCTTTATTACAAAATGGCGGCAAACAATATTATTTGGGATAGCCTGAAAGAAAAATGGACTATTAATAATTATTCCATCCACTTAATTAATGGATTGACTGAAAAATTAATCACTGGTAATAAAATGGATACTTCGATTAATATGACCACTGACGACTTTTATCGAAAATCTGACGACCTCGATTTGATGAATTTTTCGCAGCTTTATAGATTTATTAAATCGGAGAAACTGAAAGGTTCAGATAAAATTAAGTATTATGAAGTGGAGCAACACAAGCGAATTGCTTCCCCTTTTTCTACCTTTATTTTAACCATAATCGGGGTTTCTGTGTCGAGTCGTAAATTAAGAGGCGGCATTGGAGTACATATTGCTTATGGGCTGGCGCTTACTTTTATTTATATCCTGTTTTCAAGAATAACGGAAACCTTTGCCACTTATGGAAATCTTTCACCCGTTGTGGCAGTTTGGATTCCCAACGTGCTGTTTATGGGAATCGCATTGTATTTACTTAAAATTGCTCCAAAATAGAATTTTACAATTGTTTCATCCAACTTATTTCGCTTGGAAATTCTTTTTTAAAATCAATTTTATTTTCAAACAAACCATAAATAGCCGAACCACTTCCGCTCATAGTGGCATATTTAGCTCCCAGAGAATAGATTTTGTTTTTTATGATTTCCAGTTTCGGATGCCGTGTAAAAACTGGACTTTCGAAATCGTTTTTAATACATGATTTCCATTCGGAGATGGGCTTTTTGATTGCTTCCTTTAAATATATTTTCGGGAACTCAGGCGTTATCATTTGATAGGCATCGGCAGTAGAAACATGAATTTGTGGTTTTACGATTAACAAGTAATAGCCTTGAAGATTCAAATCTGTTTCTGAAAAAATATTCCCTTTTCCGCTGGCAAAAACAGGTTTATTTTTAATAAAGAATGCACAATCGCTGCCCAGTTTTGAAACATATTGCTGCAATTTTTCATCATCAATTTTTAAAGAAAAAAGTTGATTAAGCGTCGTCAAAGTAAAGGCAGCATCTGCCGACCCTCCTCCTAAACCCGCACCACTTGGAATGTTTTTATAAAGAAACAAGGTGATAGCAGGGATACTGAAATCATTTTTTAATAACTGATAAGCCTTATAACATAAGTTGTCGTTCAGTGGGCAATCAATTGCATTGCCTTCAAAAATAAACTCTTCTTTTTCAGAAGGAATAATTTCCAGAATATCCATCCAGGGAACAGGATAAAAAACAGTTTCCAAATTATGGAAACCATCTGCCCTTTTTTCAAGGATATCCAATCCAATATTAATTTTGCAATTTGGGAAAACAACCATATTTAAATTTCTCTTTATCCATTATTCCATATTTATTGATTCATTAATAGGGTAAAAAATATCGTGTTTATCTTTACTAATTTGTATCAAACCTTCAATTGGATGCTTAATTTCACTGTTTTTAATATCTATTGATTTCCCTATTTTGCTTAATTTAATCGTTTTGTAAAGTCCTATGACCTTCAGTTCATTCGTGTCAAATTTAGTACCTAATTTAAGTTGGATAGCAAATGTACTATCAAAATTTGCTGAAAAGAAAATCTTTGTCATAGCAGGGTCTTTCTTTGATTGAATAATTACATGGGAAAAATCTCCAGTTAAAAAATGATGCTGAAAATTGGATGCCTTTCTGATGCTATCATCACTCTTAATAGAGTCCTTTAACTTTTGTGCGTAGAAATAACTTTCAAAAAGTCTATTTTTCCCCGCGTATCTTGTCTATATAATAACCGTGAAAAAGGCTAAAACGACGAATAAAATGTGATAATTATTGAATATACTTTCCGCATAAAGAAGCTTTTACGTTGAATCTTGATTTCATTTTCCTCCACAAAGATACACAATATTGAAAAGCACCAACAAACATTGCCTTCCCATTTTCCTAAAAATATTTTTCCAGAGTTCCATTGCCCTGTTTGATTCAAATCATGGATTCCTATAAATTAATGCATTAAACTGTTTTCCCCTCATTGCAAATTGCAGATGGGCTGAATAAGCTTATCCAATGCAGTTGTAAATTGCAGATGGG
>CAYYQJ010000111.1:0-7804 GCA_964473775.1 uncultured Bacteroidales bacterium
TCTAATCAAATTGAAAGGATGAAAATTGATTGAGTTTTTCAGCAGACCCTAAATAGCGGCTATTTGCCTGATTTTGTTAATTAATTCCGGAGTTTTGCTGCAATGTGGGTTAAGATATTAGAATAAGTCTGTTGATAAAAAAATATAATCAGCATTTGGCATCTTTATAAAACTTATACATTTGGAAAAAAAACAAAATGAAACGTACAATTATATTTATTCTGGCAATCAGCATCATTTCGCTTGCCGGAAGTGCGCAAAATAAAGAAAACCTACTTACAAAAGTATCACAATCAGTCGCCACTCTCAAAACAGATATCATTGTTGGCAACGGAGTTTGTGTAAGCAACAATTTGGTGGTTTGCCCCATAAGCGCCATAGGCAAATACACCAGCGGTCAGGTAAAACTGTCGAACGGCAAGCAATATAAAATTCTGGGATTTGTTTTTGCCGACGCCAACAACGATTTTGCTTTGCTCAAGATTGATTACGACAGCGCCACGCCCATCAAAATAGCCACATACGATATTAAGATAGGACAGAAGGTTTTTCTAACCACCAAAAACGAAAACGGAAAACTTACACTAACCGAAGGCCGATTGAACGATTTAAAAGATTTCGGCGCTGTGAAACTCCTTGAAGTAACAGCTAAATATCAGTATAAAGTGGGTGGGCTTCCTGTGATTGACTCTTTGGGAAATATGATAGGCCTATCGGTTTTGCCTCCCATAGTTGATTCAAGTTTAAACTTTTCAACACCTGCCGATTTGATTAAAAAAGCAGAATCAAAAACAGATAATCTTAAGAAACTGGATAATTTACAACCCTTCTGGGAAAATCTGAAACGCATTTCGTTTACCAGCACTCATAAAAGCAAAGCTGTAAGCGAGTTTCTGGATTTGGGTGTGATAAAACTCGACGAAAAAGACTATAAAGCTGCCATAGAAAAATTTAATATGGCTATAAGAGTGAGTCCTTCTGATGCCGATGCTTATGCATTCAGAGGTCAGGCAAAGAGTTTGTTATTGATGTATAAAGATGCTTTGGCCGATTTTAATAAAGCCCTGGAATTGCAACCCGATTATGCCGAAGTGCTCGATATGCGCGGTGTGTGTAAAGCCGAATTGGGCGATAAAACAGGTGCTTGCGAAGATTGGCAGCAATCTTATTTGTATGGCTATAATCCGGCTTTCAAGCTCCTCGAAAAATATTGCGACATAGATAAACAATAAATCAAGCCCCTCAATCGTGCAAAGAATATACTGTTTGCTGATCTGGATTCTGGTTACGGCAAACTGTTTTTCACAAACTGTTTTGCCTGCCAATTATTTCAGGTCGCCACTGTCGGGCAAGCTGAATATGTCGGGAACCTTTGGCGAATTGCGCCCCGATCATTTCCATTCAGGCCTCGATTTTTCTACATTGAACAAAGAAAATCTGGAAGTTTTTAGCAGTGCTGATGGCTTTGTTTCACGCATAAAAATATCTTCGGGCGGCTATGGCAAAGTGATTTACATTACACATCCCAACGGATTTGTAACTGTGTATGCCCATCTGAATGCCTTCAATGTGGTGGTGGACGATTATGTGAAGCGCAAACAATACGAACAAAAAACTTTTGAAATAGAACTTTTCCCCAACCCGGCTCTTTTTCCTGTTAAGAAAGGAGAAATTGTGGGTTATTCAGGCAATTCCGGAGCCTCAGGAGGTCCGCATCTTCATTTCGAAATTCGAAACACCCGCACCGAGATTCCTATCAATCCGTTATATTCAGGAATATTTCAGAAAGAAAACAGTAAGATAATTATTACAAAAATTGCGCTTTACCCCTATAGTAACAACAGTTTGATAAACGGACAAAACAACAAAGTAATAATTGATATTGAGAAACCAAAAAAGGATGCTGAACCAAAAATTTCGGACACTCTAAAAGTAGAAGGCAATATATTTTTTGGGTTAGAAGCTTACGAAAAATCGGCTTCGGATGACATGAGAGGTATGTATGCCGAGGAAATTTTGATTGATTCCGTTTCTGTTTTTAAGATAAAATTTGATTCAGTAAGTTTCGACGACTGGCGCTATGTAAACACTTTGATGGATTATGAAACCTATTACAACACAAAAGACAAAATTGTTCAAAGCTATATTGCCCCCGGAAACCGATTAAAAATTTATTCTTCCGACAGGAATAAAAGCTACTATTTTTTTGGTGATACCAATTATCATAAGATAACCTTCCTTGGGGCTGATTTCTTTGGAAACAAGGCCTCAAAATCTATTATAGTTAAATCGAAAATTCCTCATCAAACCAATATCCTGAAAACAGAAACAAATCAACCAATCTATTATTATGGATTAAAACAACATTTTGAAGCCAGGAACATAAGTGTTGATTTTCCTGAAAACGCATTGTATGATTCCATTTATTTCGATTACAAAGCATCTGCCGGCACGGCTAAAACATACTCGGTCCTTCATCATGTGCATGATGCAACCACACCCATTCACTCTTATGTTTTACTAAAGATAAAACCGGATACGCTTTTGCCAGAAATGGTCAAAGAGAAATTATGTATGGCCCGTTTTTCGAACAATAATTACAGTTATGTAAAAAGCGAGTGGAAAGATGATTTCCTGGCAGCACGCATTCGAAGCTTTGGCAATTATTGCATAGTAGCTGATACCACTGCCCCCGAAATAAAGCCTTTAGTAAACTTAAAAAACAAGAAAATAAATACTGATGAATTCATCCGGTTTACGATAAGCGATAATTTTTCAGGCATCGACACTTATACATTAACCATTAATGATAAATGGGTACTCGCCGAATACGATGCCAAAAACGACCTGTTGATTTATAAAGCCGAAGCTTCGCATTTTATAAAAGGAAATAATGATTTGATACTTACCGTTACCGACAAACTAAAAAACCGTCAGGTGTATAAAACAACCGTAGTATTTTGATGTAATATAAAAAAGACCTGCCCTTAAGAACAGGTCTTCCACAATGAAACTAAAAGAACAATCATTCATTTGTTGCATCGTTATACCCCCATTTGATGCCCATAGAATTATTAGATAAACAATGGAATTTGGAATTTATTGTCTAAAATCTTTTTGAAGTATTGTAATTTTTGCTATAAAGGAATCGCCATAATTTCTCCTTTTTTACTATGTTTTATCATTTGATAAGAAGCGAAATTATCTTTTAAGTTTTTTTAACAAAAATTATTTGCCGACAAAAAATCAAAAAATCAGACTACTTTTTATTAATAAATTCATTAAAATCAGACTGTTTATAAAAACGTTTCAACTCGCTAAATATGCCCATTGTTATATGTAATTGAATTTCAATAACGTAATGAATGCCGTTGTTGTAAAATAATTCATAAATTTGCAACCAATAAAATTCTGATTATGAAAAAACTTTTTACGCTTTCTATTTTCATTTTGTTTTCTTACTGCTCTCTTTTAGCCCAACAGGCCCATATTAAAGGGAAAATATATGATGGAAAAACCAAAGAAACCATTCCTGGAGTAAATGTTATTGTTAATGAAAAAACCGGAGTTGTTTCAGATGTTGATGGTAATTATAGTCTTAAAGTTGATGCAGGAAATGTCAGTGTAACCTTTAAATATATTGGTTATGGCTCTGTAGAAAAAACGTATGATCTAAAACCCGGGCAAGTAATCACCGAAAACATCAATATGGTGGAAGAATCAATGATGATTGAAGGAGTTGTAGTTAGCGCCGGAAAATTTGAACAAAAGCTCTCTGATGTTACCATTTCGATGTCAGTGTTGAAACCTGAGCAAATTACCAATCAAAATGTAAACATGCTCAATGAATCAATTAATAAAATGCCTGGCGTAGATGTTTATGATGGACAGCCTAGTATCAGATCAGGCAGCGGATATAGCTATGGTGCAGGAAGCCGTGTATTGGTTATGGTTGACGATTTACCTATTTTAGCTCCGGATGCAGGGGATACTAAATGGAATTTTTTGCCTATTGAAAACATTTCACAGGTTGAGGTTATTAAAGGTGCTTCATCGGCGCTTTTTGGATCCTCAGCTTTAAATGGAGTTATCAATCTTCGCACTTCTTATCCTAAAGACCGACCTGTAACCAAAATAACCATTAATAATGGTATTTATATGAATCCCAAACGGAAAGAGTTGATCTGGTGGGATAATACCACTCCTGAATATAGTGAAACCTCTGCAAATGTATTTGCAAATCCACTTTCTAATTTTGGTGTAAAGAATCCAGGGTTTGGAGGGTTGAACTTCTGTCATTCACGAAAAATTGGTCAGTTTGATATCGTTGTTGGTGGTAATTTATACGAAGATCAAAGTTTTCGCAATCCAAATGGAGAACAACATGTTCGAGCCAATGCAAATTTAAGATATAGGGTAAAAAAAATAGAAGGGCTTTCATTTGGGTTGAATACCAATTATATGTACGCTCAAACCACATCCTTTTTTCTTTGGCAAAACTCCGATTCAGGTGCCTGGCGACAAAATCCGGATGCTATTACACGTGGCGGAGGTTACAGAATGAATGTGGATCCTTACTTTATGTATTTTAATAAAAGAGGAAGCAAATATAGTTTGAAAACACGTTATTATCGACAAACCAATGTTTTTGCCGGAAATGAGGATAAAAATAATACTGCTGAAATTTATTATGGCGATTATCAATATCAACACAATTTTAAAGCGAAACACAATCTTACAACAGGAATTTCAGGCAGTTATTCGAAATCTTATGCCGATTTGTTTGGCCAACACCAAGGGCTTAATTTATCATTATATGCACAGTATGATGCTAAATTTTGGAAGAAACTAACCGTATCATTAGGTGTCAGAGGAGAGTATTTTCGTATTGATACCGCCCAATCAGAATCATCATTCTCGTATAAAATCAAAGGAAAAAGCCATACCTTGCCTATCATGCCTGTTTTTAGAGCAGGTATCAATTATCAGGCTACCAAATATACTTTTATCAGAGCCTCTTATGGACAAGGCTACCGTTTCCCATCTATTGCAGAAAAATTTGTCAATACCAGCATTGGTGGATTGAATATTTTCCCCAATCGGGTATTGAAACCTGAAACCGGTTGGAGTGCCGAAATAGGAGTGAAACAAGGGGTGAAGCTTGGTCGTTGGAATGGATATTTGGATGTGGCCGGTTTTTGGACTGAATACACTGACATGATTGAATTTACTTTCGGAATTTACAAACCGGATACAGCTCAATTTCCTACTCTTAATGATGTTGGTTTTAAATCGCTCAATGTGGGTCATGCACGTATTAATGGTATAGATGTTACTTTTACAGGAGAAGGAACCGTGTTTGGTTTTCCGGCCACTGTGCTTCTTGGTTATACTTTTAACAACCCTATTGATTTGACCTGGAATGCTGCTGACACATTAAATAATTCGAAATCCGGGAACAACAAATATTTAAAATACCGTTTTTTACACTCAGTTAAAGCGGATTTTGAGGTTACTTTTAAGATATTTACTTTAGGAATTGGGTTTATGTATAACAGCAATATGATTAATATTGATAAGGCTTTTGAAGGCGAATTGATACCTGGGATTCCTTCATCTAATTTATTGCCAGGAGTGAAGGCTTATCGTGCAACACATAACAAAGGATACAAAGTATTTAATATAAGAGGGATGATTGATATAACCGAAACTCAGAGAATTGGATTGTTTATTAATAATCTTTTTAATGAAGAGTATATGACACGTCCGGGCTATATTGAAGCTCCGCGAAATATTGCTATTCAGTATTGTCTGACTTTTTAAACCGCTATGGAAAAGCGGGAAAATATTCTCATTTGTCCGCTTAACTGGGGGTTGGGTCATGCCAGCCGATGCATTCCTATTATTACGATTCTCGAAAAGAATAATTTTAATGTAATTATTGCTGCCTTTGGAAATGCTTATTTTCTGTTGAAGAAAGCATTTCCACATCTCACTATAATCCTTTTTAATGATTATAATATAAATTTCCCAAAAGGGAAACACATGGCTGCCAGCATTGTTTGGCAAGTACCCCGTATTTTCTTTAAGATTTTTATGGAACATTATCGGTTAAAAAAACTGATTCAGGAATATAATATTGATACAGTATTTTCCGACAACCGCTTTGGCTTGTGGAACAAACAGGTAAAGTCGGTTTATATTACTCATCAGATACATATTAAATCTCCCGGGAATAACCGATTCATTGAAAAAATGCTTTATCTGATTCATCATTATTTTATTAAAAAATACGATGTTTGCTGGGTTCCTGATTTCGCTGAAGGTTTTAAACTGGCAGGCGAATTGTCTGATAAACATAAATTTCCCGAAAATGCTAAGTATATTGGACTATTATCACGATTCAACAAACCTGAAAATGAGGTTGCCATTGAATTTGATTTATGCGTAATTCTTTCCGGGACAGAACCTCAGCGAAGCATTTTTGAAAATATAGTTTTCGAACAGCTTAGAAATTCTGAGTTAAAAGCAGTGGTTATGTTAGGAAAACCTTCCGAAAATATTTCAGTAATGATTACTGATAGAATTCAGGCTTATGCCAATTTGTCGCCTGAAAAAATTCAGGCATATATCCAAAAATCATCTGTTGTGCTAGCCCGTTCAGGATATTCTACCCTTATGGATTTGGCTACTATCGGGAAAAAAGCAATATTGGTTCCTACTCCCGGACAAACCGAGCAGATATATTTGGCGGCTTATTTATCTGAAAAGAATATTTTTTATTCTATTGCACAGGATAATTTTAATTTGGATGAGGCACTTTATCTTGTTAAAAATACCACAGGCATTTTTCAGCCATCATCAAAAATGGATTTGGAAAGAATAATTTTGGGTGATTTATTGTAAGCCGTAAAATTGGCGTAAGCTAAGCAAATAAATTTTTCGCAAGTATTAGTAAATATGTTGTTTTTGCTAAATATGCTTGTGAATGCAAAACAAGAATAGTAAAGGCACTTTACTAATTTGAGATGAAAAGCTATTGCATAAAAAAAAACTTCCGAAGACAATAATGCTCCGGAAGTTTTTAATGAAAAAGAAAGATATGTAGAGTTTTGAATGAGTGTTAAATAACACGTCCTTTCCATGGCTCGCAGAAGGGGCCAAACTTTTTTGGCGAACCTTTTAATACTTTGCGGGCTACGTAGTAAGCAATCATATCAAGCTGTTCTATTTCGAATATTTGTGTATAAATACCCCCATTTGTATTTCCAACCCAAACATATTCTTTAATTGAAGGCGATTCTTTAGAATCGGCAGCAACCAGAGCCATAAATACATCGATGCATGCAATTCCTTCGCCTAAACCTCTGTAGGTGACGTTGGGAGTTACAATTTTGCATCTATGCATCAAACGCGATGACTGAACTATGCTGCCAATAACCTCTCTTAAAATATTGGTTGCACCTACTTCCGGAGCAGGTGATTTGGTTAAATCGGGAGGTAAAAGACGCATAGCCACCTTTTGTTCTTTAGTAACCGAAGGCCAAAAGCGTATATAACGGGCAATAAAAAGCCTGAGGCTGGTATCTTCAGGATCGTCGGCATTGCCGCTTTCATAAGATTTACGACACTCGTTTTTATTTGCATCATCGCTTGGCAAAAAATTGCCGGTGCTTACTATAGCCCACGCAGCATCCCATGCTTTCTTTTTAACAGCAACAGTGTTAGTTAGCAGTGTCCACTCAGTATCAACTGATGAGATCGGAAGAGCACACGTCTGAACTCCAGTCACCTGAAGCTATCT
>CAYYQJ010000112.1:0-7750 GCA_964473775.1 uncultured Bacteroidales bacterium
TACACGGCTCTGAACACTCTTTCCCTACACGACGCTCTTCCGATCTCCGAAATTAATCGCGATATCGCAACTCAGGAAAGAATAAAAGCTGGCAACAGTCTATATAAAGAATTGATGAGGCTTTGCAAAATTGGTCAGGATATTTTTACATCAAGCAATTATGTGCGGGCTAAAATTTACACCATTTACAATCGGGAGAATGTGAAAGTGGAAAAAAAGAAGAAAAAAACAGAGGAAGATAAGCAGGAATAAGTTGTGGATTTTTAATCTGAGCTGTCTGAAAATCTAAACACAAAGACAAGTGGATTTTAAATTCATTCGGGAAGAAGAAGTAAGGATGGTTTTAACTAAAGTCAAGGGGAGTGCGTAAATTCTATCTCCGCCATAAATGACGGAGCTAATGACTTAATGAAATACAACTTCAGTCTTCCAACTTCCGTCTTCGGTCTTCCGTCTTCCGACTCCCAACTATCTTATCATCTCTTTCCTCACCCAGTTCATAGCAATCAAACCTGCGCGGCGGATATTTCTTTCGCGGTCGTCGCCCAGCAGAAAATGTTCGGCTTTTACACCTTCGGCTGTTGCAAGAGCTATCCAGGTGGTTCCAACGGGTTTTTCGACAGTGCCTCCTTCGGGTCCGGCAACGCCAGAAGTGGCTATGGCATAATCGGTATTCATCAGTTTGCGGGCGTTGGCAGCCATTGCCGACACTACTTCGCGGCTTACGGCGCCGTGTTGCAAAATCAGCTTTTCGGCCACTCCCAGGGTGTTTATCTTAACTTTATTATCATAAGCCACCACCGAACCCATATAATATTCCGAGCTTCCGGCCACCGAGGTAATCATGTGAGCGATATATCCGCCTGTGCAGCTTTCGGCTGTGCAAATGGTTTTATGATGACGTTTGAGCAAATTGCCCACCACCTGCTGAATGGTTTCTTTTTCGAAACCGAAAATTAAATCGGGTATCAGTTCTCTGAGTTTGGCGAATTCGTTTTCAATGGTTTCTCTTGGATTGCCTCCCAATAGGGTATAGCACGACAAACGCAGTTTGACTATACCCACTTCGGGCAGATAAGCCAGTTTGATGCCTTTGGGGAGTTGGTTTTCCCAATCTTTGATGAAATCGGCCAAAGCCGATTCGCCCATGCCCATGGTTAGAATGGTTTTATGCACAAAAGGAAAAGAAACATTGATACTTTGCAATTGTGGCAACACCTGTTCGATGAGCATCATTTTCATTTCAAAAGGCACACCGGGCATAGAAATGATGTGTTTGCCTTTTTTCTCGAACCACATTCCTGGAGCTGTGCCCACAGGATTGGCTATGGCTTTGCAACCTTCGGGCAAAAATGCCTGCTGACGGTTGAGTTCTGAAACAGCCCATCCACGGTTGGCAAAAAGTTTGGTTATGTTTTCGAGAGATTCTTTATGCAACACCAGTTTCGAACCAAAATATTCGCAAAGCGTATTTTTGGTAATATCGTCATTGGTAGGTCCCAGACCTCCTGTAATAATAATCACATCGGCATATTCGGCTCTTTGCAAAGCGCTTTCTATTTCGGTTTTGGTATCGCCTATGGTAGTAATTCTTTTTACTCTGATTCCTGCCAGATTGAGTTCGGAGGCAATAAATGACGAGTTGGTATTGGTGATTTGTCCTATCAGGAGTTCATCACCAATACTGATAATTTCTGCTACCATTTTATGTTAGCGGGCAAGTGTGTCGCCCATATCCTTAGGAATGATCGACATTACCGGTATGCGCGAAAGGCGGATGATTTCGGTAGCTTGTTTGTCAACAAAGAAAGGAATTAATCCGGTTTCGTGCTGAGTCATTATCATAATAAGGTCAACATCTTTCTGGTCGTCGGCATATTTCAAAATCAGAGGAGTTTCTTCCGATTCTTTGTTGGCTTCCAAAATTTCGGCAGTGCACTGAACGTTTCTTTCTTCAATGAAATTCTTTACCTGAACCACCTGAGCTTTCAGTTGAGTGGTAATTTCTTTATGATTGGTTGACCACAATACCGAAATCACTTTGATGGTAGAGCCAAACAATTTTGCCATATCAATAGCCCAGGTAACTTTCTGACGGCTTTCCTGAGTTAAATCCAAGGGCAAAAGAATGCTGCGGCAACCATCATAATGACAAACCGACCCAATGGTGATAACAGGACATTTGGCATTACGAATTACACGACTTGCATTGGCACCTATGGCATTTTCTTTAGGTCCGGTTGAACTGGCAGTACCCATAACGATGAATTT
Source organism: uncultured Bacteroidales bacterium (assembly GCA_964473775.1). Classification (GTDB taxonomy): domain Bacteria; phylum Bacteroidota; class Bacteroidia; order Bacteroidales; family CAIWKO01; genus CAIWKO01. The sequence goes on from CAYYQJ010000112.1 coordinate 2,272, forward strand.
TGCCTGAATCATCTCCGAAACTTCTACAATTTTTGAATGAACTTTGCCACGTGCCACCATGAAATTGATATCCAAACCGGTTTCTTTTGATTTTTCTTTGACAAAAATATCAAGCTCGGTTTCCATTTTTTTAACGAGTTCGTCACTTTGGTCGGCCGAAAAGAATTTGTTCAGAAATCCACCATCCTCATGCACATACAACAAAGTAATGCCGAGATTGGTTAATCTTGCAAGATTATACGACTGTCCTAAGGCGATTTCTGCCTGGTCTCTGAAATCGAAGGGAACTAAAATGTTTCTAAATGTTTCCATATATTTTACTAAATTTGTTTTCTGTTTATAAAATAAATTTCGAAATCCAATTGGATAACGCAATTAATAAGATAAATTTGTACGTTTTTACAAAATTACAACTTTTTATGGTTTTACCAAAAAAAATAGCAAAAATAGATTACCAAAACATTAACTATGAGAGTATTTGAAGAGTCGGAATTAATACTGACACCCGAAATGAAAATTTACCATTTAAACCTGGGGCCAGATGATATAGCTGACGATATCATTGTGGTTGGCGATCCGGGAAGAGTACCTGAGATTTCGAAGCATTTCGATACCATCGAAAATAAAGTACAAAACCGTGAATTGCTAAGTCATACCGGGTTTTTTAATAAGAAAAGAATCACTGCATTGTCAACCGGTATGGGCCCGGATAATATAGATATTGTATTGAACGAACTGGATGCATTGGCCAATATTGATTTCAAAACCAGAACAGCAAAATCTACCCATCGTAAATTGAATATTATCCGATTGGGTACTTCCGGTTCGCTTCAGGCAGATATTCCTGTGGATTCTTATGTGGCTTCCGCTTATGGACTGGGAATAGATGGTGTGATGAATTTTTATAAAAAAACAGCAGAGATAATGGATACTGCGATGAATGATGAATTTATCAGGCAATCGCAGTGGCCTTCGTTTCTGGCAAAACCTTATGTTGTCAAAGCTTCGGATGAATTATTAAACCGTATTGCTTTTGATATGTTGCAGGGAATTACTGCCACTGCGCCGGGTTTTTTCGGACCACAAGGGAGGGAACTTCGCGGCGAGCTTGCGTTTCCGGAGTTAAACTCCAGTTTAACTTCCTTTAATTGTAATGGACAAAAAATAACCAATTTCGAAATGGAAACCTCAGCCTTATATGGTCTGGGAAAAGTGTTGGGACACGAAACTCTTACAATTTGTGTGATTATTGCCAACCGGATTTCGAAACAGTTTTCGAAAAACTACAAGCCTTTGATGGAAAATTTGATAAAAACCGTATTGGAAAGAGTATCTGCGTAGGGATAATAAAAAGGATTAGAATGAAAAAAATAAAAATTAATAAGTGTTTATGAGGCAAATTTATTGTTTTGGTGAGGCTGTTTACGATATTATTTTCAGAGATGAAAAACCTGTGGATGCAAAACCCGGTGGGGCAATGCTTAACATTGCTGTTTCTTTGGGTCGGTTGAACCTGCCGGTAAGTTTTATCGGCGATTTTGCAGACGATAAAGTGGGGAGAATTATCAAGAATTTTTTGGTTAACAACAAGGTGGATACTTCATGTATCAGCATGTATAATAATGCAAAATCGAGGATTGCATTGGCATTTCTCGATAAAAATAATAATGCCGATTATTCGTTTTATAAAATCAGAGTAGAAGACACGTTGAGCATAAAATTTCCTGAATTGAAGGAAGATGATATTCTGCTTTTTGGGTCATACTATGGTATAAAACCGGAAATTCGTCCTATGGTTATTGATTTTTTAAAAAGATGCAGGAAAAACAAAGCCATAATAATATATGATCCTAATTTCAGAAAGGCCCATCTAAATATGCTTGACCAAGTGAAACCATTTATAGAAGAGAATATTTCGTTGGCAGATATCACTAAAGGTTCTGATGAAGATTTTGCCAATGTTTTCAATACCTGTTCTGCAAAGAACACTTTTGATAGCATAAAAAACATGGGGTGCAAAACGCTAATTTATACCCGAAACAAACATGGGGTTGATTTTTGCAATGGGATTCAGCAGTCGCATTATCCAGCTATTGATTTAATACCCGTGAGTACTGTGGGCGCCGGTGATACTTTTACAGCTGGTATGGCATTTTGGCTTTATAAAAACAAAATTAAACAATCAGAGATTTACAGTTTAGACCTTAATCAGTTCCAGGAAATGATAGGAACAGGTGTTTCGTTTGCCTCTGATGTGTGCATGAGTTTCGATAATTATATTTCTCACCAATTTATTTTAGGGTTGGAATAATAGGGAAAACAGATAAAATATTATATCCTGATATGATTGAAATTTAGGGAATTGATTTATGAAAGTTGGTAATTGAAAATGTTTTTTAACGACAAAATGAATAGCTTTGCAAACAGAAAAAGAAAAAAAAATCAAAGTGCACCAAGTTTTTTTTAAAAATTTACGTTTTATATAAAAGAAAGTCCGAGCAAATGTATTCCGGAAAAGAATTGAGGGATGTAGTTAAGTTATGTAGGGAAGGAAATTCTGCTGCTCAGGAAAAATTATATAAAGAATTTTATGGAAGCATGATGAACATTTGTTTACGATATGCGAAGAATTATGAGGATGCCGTTGAGATTTTGAATACCGCTTTTTTAAAGGTATTTCAAAACCTTGATAAGTATATTGGTGAAGGCGAGTATTTGCACGCCTGGGTTAGCAAAATAATGGTTAATACAGCTCTTGATAGAGTTAGATTTGAGAAAAACAGGTATAGTAATACTGTACCATTAAATATAGATATTGATTCAAAACAAATAGAAAATGATGCAGTAAGTCAGTTTGCAGAAGGCGATCTTATAAAAATGATTGAAGAACTACCTTCTGTTAGCCGTGCTGTTTTCAACTTATTTGTTTTTGAAAATTTAAGTCATAAAGAAATTGCCGAAGTGTTGAACATTAACGAAAGTACATCTCAATGGCATTTACTGAATGCACGCAGACTATTACAAAAAAGAATAATTAATCAAAATATAAAGGAGTCAGTAATCAATGGATAAAAACAATCATATTGATGATATCTTCAGAGAGAAACTCGGTAATTACAAACCTGAGTACAATCCTGAACATTGGCAAATGATGAAAAGCGCTATTTCATCAGCCCCAAAAACTGTATCTGTCAGTTCCGGAAGTATTACTTCTGTGTTATTAATAGTTGTATCAGCAATTATTATAGTATCGTCTGGAATTTACACATATAATTTAACCCAGAAAAACAATCCAATTGATAATAGTTCCAGGACTATTGCCCAAACTAATCATGCTACGAAAACGCCGTCTGACATTATTACTGCCAGAGATCATTCTATAGCTGAAAATTCGTCCTTGCCTGACAATAATAACAGTACCACTACAAATATTAATCCTTCTGTTTCAAATAATATTAGCGCATCAACAGAAAACAATAATTTGTCTTCCGAAAATAAGGCCACACCATCAACTATTAATAAATCATCTGCAACTGATAAAAGTTCTTCTACTCAAAACAAAAAACAGTTAAAAGATAAAACAGTTGCTGTTAATTCAACATTTGAAAAGAAATCAGGAAAAACAATAACTAAAGATGGAAATGCTTCAATAAAAATAACTTCAGGTAAAGAAATTTCTTCTGTCGAAAACAATAAAGGGAAAGCAGAAAATGCCGTTGCTAAAAATATTGAAACCAATCGAATACAAACAAAGGACATTTCTACTAGAAAAGATGTTGTTGTTGAAAATACTTCTACAGAGAATAGCAAGACAAACACCAATAAAATAACTAAAGTTGAAGATGTATCTGTCAAGACAAATGTTCAGAATGAGACAAATAAAACTGCTGTGGATGTTAAGCAATCCGAAAATAAGAAAGAAGTTGTTGTTGCGGATAATAACAGTGGCGATAATAATAATTATTCCTCAGTAACTGACGATTATTTGAACGAAAAACAAAAATTAGATCAAAAACGCAAAAAAGCTTTTGAACAGCATTCGTCAAAATCCAAAGTAAATGAATCGGTACCTGATTGTAAAGTTGCAATGGTTAATAATTTTGTTGCAAATCCAGCATTTGCAGGATATAATCAACGTCATACAATAAGCATGTCGACTCTTTTTCACAAACCTTTATATAAGCCTTCCAACGAGTTTAATGTTCCATTTGAATATAGCCTTGCTTATGATTTTAATTTCGGGAAACGCAAAAATTATGGAGTTGGCATCAATTATAAAAGATACTTGGGTGCTGCTGAAGGTTCGCTAGATGTGGATCTGACCTTTGCTTACAAAATTTTTATTGCAGCTCGACATAATATCAGATTTGGAATTTCTGCCTCCTATTTGGTTAGTGATATCAATAAGGATAACCTTACATTTCCTGATATGATTGATAACAAAGATGGTTTTGTGTTTAATTCGAACGAATCATTCCCTGGGAAATCTGCTAAAAGTAATTTTGATTTAGGTGCCGGAGTATGGTATAACTGGAAAAGTTTGTTTGTGGGAGTCTCTGCAATACATCTGACCAGTCCTGAAGTTGGCATTTTATCTAATTCCCGAATTCCCCGCGAATATTTACTTTCGACAGGATATAGTTTTGATATCAAAAAATCGGTTGGTGTTTTGCCTGCAGTGGATTTAAAATATAACGGAATTGTCCTTAAAGTTACGCCGAGTATGCTATTTACTTTTAGAAAGTGGTTATTAGTAGGCATGGAATTTCAGAATCTGAAAAATGCCGGACTTGTGCTTGGTTTCAATATGAAGAACAATTTTATTATTAATATCCATAGTGGCATTCCTATGAATAAAGATATTATTGAGAATTTCGGAGTAATTGACTATGCAGGTGTAGGATTGCGTTTTCAGTTCGGTAATTATCGTTAATCAATTTACGTATGAAAAAGGTCTTTTTACCAGCAGCATTATTATTGGTTTTGATAACCTTCTCTTGTAAAAAACAAGAATCATTACAAACTGATAAAACTTATGATACTTTAAGAGTGAATAGTTCTATTATGTCCTATGCACTAAAAGAAAATACTGTATTAATACTTGACGCTACCACTGCAGGGGCCACTGGTTATTTATGGACACCGGGAAATTATACTACTCCTTCAATAAATGTGATTGAAGAAGGAGAATGGATAGTGCAAATCGAAGCCCATCCCTTACCCTTAACTTGTAAAATTACGGTATATTACGATGGGAGTAATTGCTACATTCCTAATTCATTTACTCCAAATAATGATGGTTTGAACGATTATTGGAGTCCTTCTTTCTTTAATGTTAAAGACGCGAATTTTCTTTTGAATGTATATGATGCCAATAATAAAAAGCTGTTTTCAACTACTAATAAAAGTAGCCCATGGGATGGAAAATTCAATGGGAATCTGATGCCTTCAGGATACTACTACTACACTTTATCATTTG
>CAYYQJ010000113.1:0-2810 GCA_964473775.1 uncultured Bacteroidales bacterium
ATACTCAGCAAAAGTTGTGGGATGTTCAACATTCTATGATGTATTATAGTTTGCGTAATGCTCCAATAATTTTTACATCAAAGAATGCTTTTGAAGCGGCTTATGATCAGGAACAAAATCCGAAAGTATTTTTATCTTGTAGGAAAAAGGATAAGCTTACCTTGGTAAATCAAAAGTTATATTGTGATGAAAACTTCAAGAGATTTGTTGAGGACCTGGAAATAAAAAAGCCCAATGATTTGGATGATGTACTATATAATATTATAGTACAATTCGAAAATGAAAATATCCCTACAAGTAAAGAATATTTCCAAAGGTTAGATAAAATCATATCCACGTATCATGAAGCATCTAAAAGTAGAAAGGAAGTATTACTTGACAAACTTAAAAAAACAAATTGGGTTTTGGCAAAAAACCATTCTGGAGAGGAGAGTTTCTGTATCCCGGAAATGGTTTATATTAAAAACGGATTATTGAATAGTTACTTTAAAACGTGCAGCGATATCTGGTTTTTTAATCCCGCCATTTATTCAAAACTAAACAAAAAATATCCGGATATTTTCAACAGATTTTTAAAAGAAACAGGCTTGGCTGATTTTCCCAGAATTCAGTTTATTAATGATAATGAGTTTGAAATTGATGGATTCGATGATTTTATTCTATACCCCGATTTTGAACGGTCAAATGCATTTTTAAAAATTCTATTGACTGCTCCGGAAAAATATTTTCTTCCACAGGTTTTGCAATATCTAAAAAAGCAAAGTTGGTTATTAAACAAAAACAACAATTTTGTTAGTCCTGAATCAATACATGCTTCAAATATTTCCAGGAAATACAAACTGAATGCTAACGAACTTAATAAACTATTCTTATTGCTGGGTATTGACAACAATTCTAAACCAAAAGAAGACATATATTTACCTTGGGAACCCGCAATAAAACCCGAAGACATCATCTTAGAAAACTTTATTAATTTAGAAAAATCTCAGAATGAATTTGAAATAGATTTCGGCATGTTGAATTCAATACAAACAAGCCTAAAATTTTTTGAGCCCAATGAAATTGAGTTGAGAAAATATTCCACTTTAGATTTGGAAAAGATTCAAAATTGGAGTATCAGTTTTATATTAAGAGCATTAAAACACGAATTTCCGGAGCCGGAGTTTATTATTGAGATATCACCTACCGCTGATTTTATAATAACAAAAGCCGAAAATATTTTCAGATATGTTTTTATAAGCAGCAAATCGGCCCTGATGAATAATTATCAATTTTCGGTGGAGCAGTTTAAAAATATCTGCAAATTGCTAGAAAATCAAGAACAGACATATCTGTATTGTGTTGATAGTGTTGGATCAAGCGATGCTTCTGTTCAAATAGTTTCAAATCCATTCAGCATGTTTGTTGAGGATAAAATCAAGGTTTTGGGTAATCTTTTTATTAATCCGAAATAAACTTTTTTTATCTGCATTAATTTGTTTTAAAAAAATCATTAACTTTGCACCTTGTAATAAAATTAATTTTAGTTTTGTAAAAATTATTAACCAAAAAAAATTATTAACTAAAAATCAAAAAAAATGAAAAAAATCTATGTTTTAGCTTTAACTGTTCTTTTCGCTGGAGCAACATTTGCACAAAATGTTATCGTTCCTAAACAAAGAGGAGAAATGAAAAAAATGCAAAGTCAGCAAACTGTGAAATTAGCACAGGATACTTTGATGCTTGTTGAATTCTTTGCTGATGTTCCAACACTTTACGGTTATACCGGTGGTGGTTATTGGATGGGTGCCAATGTAGAAGGCAACACAAAATGTGCTCAGGGTTACATCTGTAATTTAAACATTGGTGTAGAAGAAGTATTAGTATGGGTAGGTGGATTATTCAAAAAATCTGCTGGTGGCTCTTCACTTACTGTTACCTTAAACGGAGTTACTGACTCTAGCGTTTATGGACCAACTGGTGGACCATACAACCATATTATTTGTCCTAATGCTGCTGCAATGGCTGGTGCTACCTGCACTATTCCTTGGGCTTCTATCGATTCAGGAAGTAGTTTTGCAACTGGTGCTGTTCATGCAGTTTTTGCTTCTCCTGTTCATGTAAACACTGATTTTGCTGCTGTTGTTGATTATTCAAACTTCATCACAAACGGTGATACTATTGGTTTCTGCACATCTTATGATGGTGGTGCTTCTGCAACTTATGGTGTTGAATACGAATGGTGGTTATATCCTACCACTACTCCTTTCTGGACACAAATCAGCCATGTTTTCTCTGGTGCTGACAATGCTATTGGTTTCTTCCCAGTATATTCAGATTGGGCTGGAGTTGGCGAAAACAATGGTTATTTTAATGGTATGCAGTTAGGTCAAAATTATCCTAACCCAGCAACTGATGGCAACACATATATTAATTATGCTGTTGAAAATTCATGTCAGGTAACTTTGGAAGTTTATAACTACAACGGACAAGTTGTTGACGTAATTAATGAAGGTGTTAAAGATGCCGGACAATATACTATTAAATTAAACAAACAACTTTCAGCTGGTGTTTACTATTATTCTTTAATGGCTAACGGATCACGTTATACCAAGAAAATGGTTATTCAATAATCTGATAATTGATTATTTATAAAAGAGGCTGGCCATTGGGTCAGCCTCTTTTTTTTTGGAATAGATTCATAAACAACATTATCCGATAAAAGAAATCATGAATATTGCCTGCGCCATCAAAGCAATAGTTTGGTAATCATATTTATTTTATTTCAGGAATTGGTGCTTCCAACTAAACAGAAGGGCAAGCTTTCTAAA
>CAYYQJ010000113.1:2910-7741 GCA_964473775.1 uncultured Bacteroidales bacterium
CAGAAAGGCAAGTCTTCTAAACAGAAAGGCAGGTTTTCTGAACAGAAAGGCAAGCTTTCTAAACAGAAAGGCAAGTCTTCTAAACAGAAAGGCAGGTTTTCTGAACAGAAAGGCAAGCCTTCTAAACAGATAATCCGGGAAATATTTATTGTTTGGGACAACAACATTCGGTTCAAAAAGGTATTATACAGTTATTTAAGAATAATCATCCCTTTTAGTTAACATTGATGTAATGTATTGTAATCTTAAATTTGTGGTCATTAATTGCTTCTTTGTGAAATAGCTATACACTAAACCTGTCTGACGGCAGTCAGGTTACTCAAAGTATCATAAAGTTACACAAAGACTCTCCTCCAACGGTAATAGACAAAATAGCCAATCAACTATAAAGCCATATAACAATAAAGTAATATCCCTACTTCATAAAAACATACTGAATCAGATTGGCTCCCATTTGCAGGGCTTTGGTGCGGGTTTCGTTAGAATCTTTGTGCACACTTTGATCTTCCCACCCATCACCTAAATCGCATTCATAATCATAAAAGCAAACCAATCGGCCTTCAAAAATAATTCCGAAGCCTTGAGCAGGCTTGCCAGCGTGCTCATGTATTTTGGGCAGACCATTCGGAAACCATCCTGCCCCAAGACGTAATCTCCTTATTTGTAAAGGATATATCAAACTCCATAACTTACTTTTTTCTATTGCTACGCATTAGGATTTCTATGCGTGAAAGTACTATTTTTTTTCTATTGCGGAATTTGGGATTAACTACAAGTCTTTCTTTTAGAAATATAAGATTTCTGGTTTGGAATATAACAGAGTCCCACATCCAAGACAAACTAACTAAAGAAGTTTTTGAATTTCGCTCTCCAACAGACGAAATTAGGAAGAGTCTCTTAGCTAATCTTATTAAAGAATGGGGTATTCTACCGTACTAAATGTCAGAAGTCAGGGCGTGAAGTGCTAATCTATTCCCTTCTGTATCTATAAAAAACGCCATGTATCCCACCTGTTCATTGACTAAAGTGGCAGGCGTAAGAATTTTTCCTCCATTGGCTTCAATCCGATCAATAATAAGTTGTATTTCAGGGTTGGCATTCAGATAAATTATTGGGCCTTCTAAAGATGGTTTATGCATATCTCCTTTAACCAGAGCTCCTGATACCAGCCCTTGCATATTATCGGATGAAGGAAAGAAAGCCATTTCAAACCCCATAATTTCAATAGTATTCATTTCAATATCAAAGATGGTTTCATAAAACTTTTTAGCCCTGTTGATATCAGTTGCCGGAATTTCGAACCAATTTATTGCATTGGTGTTTGCACTTAATTTTTCCATTTCATATATTTTTACTAAAAGTATTTATTACGGTTTATCCAGAACTCTTTATCCAGCAATTAATTTATAACTATAAAAACTCATCCCCCATCAGATATCCATGCGCAGTAGCATAGATGATGGAACGGGTATAGCCAGAACAATCGCCAATAAATTTCAGGTTTTTATAATGGGCATTGTTCAGCTTGTTTGAATAAAATTTTATTTCGGGGGCATACACCAGATTGTCATCACTGCCTACGCCCGGAACCACCTTGTCAAGTTGTTCAATAAAATCGATAATGCTCTCAATGATACGACGTGGAAATGCCAGATTGATGTCGCCAAGAATATAGTTTTCGGCAGGCAAAGTAGGTTGAACTCTATAGACTCTTTTGGTGCGTTTAGAGTTTTTTAAATCGCGGTAGGTTTGCAAAATCACCTTGTTTTTGCCTGCCAGCAGGTTGGTTAGTTTGGCAATATGCGAACCATAACCTGTTGGGTCGTTGAATGGCTCGGTTAATTCAACGGTAGTGAGCACTGCAAAGTTGGTGTTGGTGCTTTTATCGTTCATTTTGGCATGACCATTCACCGTAATAAAATCATCGTATTTTTCGCCTACCACATAGCCCGAAGGATTGTTGCAAAACGTGCGAACCATATAACCTGTGCGGCTTTTATATTTCACCTTAAACTCATACATTTCGGTGTTTAAATCGTTAACAATATGATTTGGCAATTCGAAACGTATTCCCAAATCGAGTTTGGTATCTTCCAATACCAGTTCGGGATGGTTTCCAATGATGTTTTTTATCAGTTTGTGCCCGCTGCGACCTACCGAAACTATGGCAGCATCAAATTCTTCAGTGCCATTCAGTCGCACTTTGTTTCCTATTAATTCCAGACTATCCACCGGTGAATGAAAATGAAAATGTACGTTTTTTAGTGTACTGAAATGTTCGTAGATGGCGCCCAAAACTCCCTTCAACTGATCAGTGCCCAAATGAAAAAACTCAGCAGAGATGGGCATAAACCCATGTTGATAAAACGTTTCGTAATATTTAGAATTATGAAACGATTTGCCTGTTTCGTAAGCATGATTTTGGGTTTTATCGAGATAAAAATCTACCAACTGCCTTTGCACCTGAGTGTCGATGTGAATGTCGCCGCCCATTTCGCCCGAAATAAACAATTTGCCATCGGCACGTATGCCCGAAATACTTGACGAATAAATGTCTTTCGATTTCTCAATCACATGAAATTCGTGTTTAGATTTACCGGCCTTTTCTAAAAAACCAATAGAAGCCGCTCCAAATCCGATTATAGCTATTTTCATTTTTCTTCTTATAATACTAATTTACAATCAATCATTCTTCCACTTCCCGAAGGCATCCAATATAATCTGGCAAACCTCTGCAGGTGGTTTTTGGGTAGTGTCCACCACAATATCATAATTTCCCAAATCGGAATAGTCGATATGATAGTAATTCTTAAATCTTTCCACTTCGCTTTTGCGGCGTGCCAAAATCTGACTGCGGGCTTCTTCAATGGTTGAATAATTTTCGCTGGCACGTTGGTCGTGCAATATTCTTTTGGCGGCTTCATCGGCATCAACGGTAAGATACACTTTGAATGAAGCAGGAGCAAAATGCCATGCCAAACGGGAATCAAATATCAATGATTCCTGAGCATATTGCAGTTCGGTTACACGGGCATCAATTTCGTCGTCCACTTCAGGATGGGTTTTGGTATAGTCGTTTAACTCCAGGGTAGTCATGCCATATTTGGCCGCAATTTCGCGCTGGATAAATCCCGTAGAAATAATTCTGCAACCCAGAGTTTCGGAAAGCAAGCGGCTGAGGTGGCTTTTGCCACTACCCAAATCGCCTGTAAGTGATATTTTCGGAAAAGATTTCATTTAAATAGTTTTAGTTCAGGAAAAAGATTTCCGGACATCTCTGTTACTTTGTCACCTTATCACTGTTAATATTCTCGTCTTTTTTCTTCTCAATCTCAAACTTATATTTATCAGCAAAGGTTGCCTGTACTGCATTCAGCTCGTTTAGTCCATCATCCATTTTCTTAATGGTAATATCGCTGAGGCGATTAAATTCGGCTTCAATTTCGGGAGTGTACATATCGTCCGTTAGCTTGCTGATGTCTATCATCTTTTTGATTTCATTTTGCATCACCGATTTGTAGGTTGCAAATAACTTCAGTGCCACATCTTTCAGCCCGGTTTCACCATCAAATTTATCCATTTTAGAAACCACATCCGTACCGGTTTCAATCTGTTTCATTGCTTCGGCATAAGTAAAATCCATTTCGTAATGGTCTTTATAATTTTTCAAAGCTCCAAATACCAGATCGATTTTCCGTATCATCTCCACCTGTTCTTTGATAATTTTATCATTGTAATTGATGGCCTGGTCTTTTGATGGACCACAGGAAACAATAACCATTGCTATGATGGCTAATAAAATAATTGTTGCAGTTTTTTTCATAATCATATCAATTAAGTTCTTTTCAAATTTAATACTTCCCTCTCTCCAGTCTTCCAACTTCGGTCTTCCGTCTCCTGACTTCCTACTTCACACTATCCTTCTCCAGTTGAAAATTATATTTCTGAGTAAACAATTTCACTTGTTGAATATAGAGCCCTATTTTCTTCTGAAGTTTGTTGTCGATGCTGTCAGAAATCTCAAAAAACTTCGTATCATTTTCATTAGTATAATCTACCTCAGGTATTTTAACGATGGCAATTAGCGCAGGATATTCGTTTTCGCTCACAGCTTTATATTCGGTAAGTATTCCCATGGCAGCGTCTTTTAAGTCGTTGCTGTTGTCGAAAGTACCGATAGCTTTCATCTGGTTTATCGAAGTAGCAATCTGCAACTGAAAGTTAGCAAAAGCCATATCCAAAGGTTTGAAAGCTTGGGGATCTTGAACCTTCTCATGTTTTTTCAAAACCGAGGCGGTTTCCGACGAATCTTTCATCATACTATTGATTTGCTGTATCAGTTTGTCTTCGCGGGTGAGTAAAGATTCAATAGGTTTGGTGATTTCTGAATAATAATCCTGAGCTTTGCGTGGCGAAGGCTTGCAGGAAATCAGCGATATAAGTATTATTCCAATAAAAAGTTTCAGGCATGTTTTCATAGACTACAAAAATAATGAATTTAGGAAGATTAGGAGGGGATTTTTTTTCCTGACTTCTGACGTTTTCTGTTTTAAAAAAAAAGCGTTTTGTAAATTATTGTAATAATGATCATTGATTTGGAAAAATTTGTAAAATACCGCACTAACTGCTATTTTCCTGTTTTACGCAATTTTTAAAAAAATCAAAAAAAAACTTCTGAATTGCCTGTAAATACTATAAAGTTGTTTTGATGTTGGGTGTCCCAGTATTACTTTTGTGGGATGTTTATACGCAAAAAGAAAAATACGAGAGGAGTTGTCAGTATTCAAATCATAGATAAGAGTACGGGTAAATATAAAGTTTTAAAAACGAT
>CAYYQJ010000114.1:0-7684 GCA_964473775.1 uncultured Bacteroidales bacterium
GTCTAAACCTCTTAAGAAATAGTCTAAAACTCTTAAGGGAAAGTGCAAACCTCTTTTCATATTATTCATATTCAATAAGATAAAGCCTAAAACGTTTTGCAAAAGGTGTTTTTCCGATAAGGAAAGTCTTGATTCGCATGATTACATGCGCATTATTAGATCATTAAAAAAACGGTTCTTCCTGATTCAGAGTATCATCATGAAGAACCGGTTTCTGAAAGTATTACAGTGGAATTCCGGAAACCCATATACTCCAGGGTCCGTAAGTGCCACCTTTTAAAACCTGGCGACTACGAAACCAAAGGGCTACATCGGATTTTTCATCTCTTACTTCAAGAATACCAGATGTAGTACTTCCGTAATTCTCGAAAGTTTTGCCTCCATCAAGGCTTTTCTGCCATTCATGGTATCCGGGTCCATCTCCCCACACAATCAGGCAACCCTGTTGAGTAGTTTGAAAACACTGTGCCTTGCGTGGTCCGCGTGTGCCATCTTCTTTTGTTTCAAAACCGGCATCTTCGGCAATAACCCTGGCATTTTCAATATCATCATCCATAGCACCCTGAACCATGCCCATGATGCTAATTAAATCGTCGTGAACTATTTCACTTAAAATATCCAAAGCTTCCATAGTAATTTCACCTGCTTCTTCTGCAATAATACCATTGTCGAAATTAGTAATATGTGTACCTAAATCTGTTAGAGATGTAACTCCGCTTGGCCAGGGCAATGGATACAAAGCGTTGCCTGTCATTTTCTTTTTAACGGTTTTTGCTTTGTAAATTTTTTCAAAGTACGACCCTGTCCAATTCATCACAGCAGTAACTTTTCTAACGATTACTCTTTGCGGTTTGCGTTTGCCTTTACCTTTGTTTTGCAATCTGATTAAATTTCCCATAACTTTAAGTTTTTTTTAATGAAACAATAATTTTTGATTAAACAATTATGGCCATAAAGGTATAACATTTTAAGTTGATATTAATTCGAATTGTCATAAAAAGTTATTAACTGACTAAAAATAGATATATACAAATAGATAGTCATAATATTACTGGTGTTCATCAGTATAAAATATTGTAATCGAATAATAAGCAAAATATTTTAATCTTAAAATTATAAATTATAGATTTTTTCTTTACAGATACTTTTTCGGAAAAAAATCATAAGTGTTTTACTTAAAATTTAAAATATTGCCAGAATAGGCCAATAAATTTTGCTATGAAAAAGATAAATTTTCGAAAAATTATTGATTTAAACAGCTATTTTAAATCATAAAACAAGGCTTTTTAAAGCAATATTTTTGATAGGTTTCTGTACGACGGCTGTAGCGTTTATTTCTTATGTTTGATAAAAACTGCGCGGAAGATTTCTACTATATAATATATGGTATGCAAACTGAGGCGAATTTTTTCTTTGTAACTATACTGTATTGCTTTAAGTAAAAAATAAACTTTGAATCCCCCCCCGAAAAATCAATCAGTGAATCTTTGGCATTTTTATTTGACTTTCCACATTCGCACCAAATTCTTAACTTTGCATCAAATAAAAAATGATTATCGTATGAAGAGTTTTCGCAAAGAATTATGGTTTAATACCGAAAAACGCTACCAATTGGTACACATCACTCATGATGTTCAACAGGCAATTCGCGAAAGCGGAGTAAAAGAAGGTTTGTGCTTGGTTAATGCCATGCACATCACAGCCAGTGTATTTATAAATGATAACGAATCGGGCCTGCACAAAGATTATCTGGAATGGCTCGAAAAATTGGCGCCCTATAGTCGCGATGGTTATCATCACAATGTGGGTGAAGACAATGGGGATGCGCACTTGAAACGTCAGATTATGGGCCGTGAGGTGGTTGTAGCCATCACCAACGGACAATTGGATTTAGGTCCCTGGGAAGCCATCTTTTATGGAGAGTTTGATGGCCGTAGAAGGAAAAGGGTGCTGATTAAAATTATTGGGGAATAAAAAAGCCGATAATACAAAGTATTACCGGCTATTCTCCTAATTGAAAAATCAGAAATTTAGTTTTCTCTTAGCACAAACTCATCATATTCCAGTTCAAATTTTAGCTTATGTTTCGATTCTTCCATAGCCAAAGATAAGAACAAATCTTTAATTTCTTTAGTTTCTGCACGACTTGATAAAGCCATATAGAGTTTAAAAGCTGCTTTTTCTTTTTTCATAGCAACTACCAAAGCATCAGAGTAGGGCATATCAGGCGAAACTTCTACAGAAACCATATAATCAGAAACTTTCAAATCCATGATAGCTGCACTGCCTTCTATCATGATACCTGTTTCTTTCACATTCATCAGGCGTGCTTTATGTTTCATTTCTTCTCTCGAGAAATCCAGAAACACTTGTTTCATTTCTGCGTTTTTGGCATTATTTGCCAAACCGCTGTAAAACTCAACGGCTTCTTGTTCTGCATTAATAGCAAAATCAAGTATTTCATCAACTGACTTAAACTTATCCATATTGTTATTTTTTAATTTTTTAAATTTTCTGTAAACTCTTCTGCAAAACGTTTTCCTAAAACATCGCAGCCAAAATTAAACAATTTTCCTGTAGCACAAGGCTGTGTCAGAACAAAACTATAAGTTACATCTGATGGTTTTGGAAGTTGTGTGATAATTTCGGCCATAATTTCAGTTGGATCATCAGTTTTCTGCTCTGTAAATTTAGAAATGATGCCCGACAGTTGTTTGTAAGAATTTTCTTCAGGAATGTTTTTACCTGTTTTCTGTGCTTCTATTTTTTGAATAAAGCGTTGTGTATTGGTAAATGTGCCACCGATTTCGTGAGGCATTGAAGCAGGCAGAATAAGGTCGGCCATTTGAGCGGTTTCGGTGAGGAAATAATCCTGAACCATCATAAAACCATTACCAAACCATTTCTGAATCTTTTCTTTATCAATAGCACAACCCATAGGATCTTCTCCAAAAACAAAGAAGTTTTTAATGGTTTTGTCTTCAATTTTTTGAGTAATAGATTTTGAATCTGAAGCCTTTGATGGCAGGCCACCAATGCTTAAATTAGGATCAATACCCATATCTGTAAGACCTTGCGAATTGTTCTTTTCTTTCAGAGCAACCAAACCCATAGCTGTTTTACCTAATTTGCCTGTGATGAGTGCCAGATTGCGAAGTTCTGTTATAGTTTCTGAGCAGATTTCTTTCTCTGAATAAACCAGCACTGCATTGTTTTGTTCGTTGTATGAATCAGCAAATGCAATTACAATATCTTCGCAACAAGCGCCTTTGCTAATAAGGTCGGCATAGTTTTCTGATAAAAGATTGGCTTTATATTCTTCAAAATTAGCGCAATTGTCAGAAATAAATAACTGATTTTGTTTTCCACTCGAAAGCAAATAATGATTCACTGCTTTGATGAAATAATAGTAGCTTTTAACTTCAGTGAAATCAACCACTTTATGTTTCATGCTGCTATCAGTTTTTTTAGAAATCACAGCAAGGGATGCTTTTGTCATATTGATTTTGAAACCTGCCACAGCATTATCTGCATTGATTTCCGAACCAAATAAATAGAATTTCTCTACTTTGTTGAAATCATTAAAAGGAACTGTAAACGAGGCATTATCAGCATAAGCATCTCCTCGTCCAAGATAATGGAAACTTCCGATATTATTTGTTTTTATGCCTTTATCAGCCAGTTTGCCTATTAAATACATTTCTTCGTTGGTGAGGCGTGCTCCGGCAAAAACTGCATTTTCATCGGCAGCAGTAGCTTTTATTTTTGTTGCAATCAAATCATAAGCTTCTTCGAAAGAAATTTCTTTAAACTTACCATTTTCTTTCAATAAAGGTTTCACAATTCGGCTTTTATCATTTAGATAGCTATATCCAAATTTTGGGAAGCGACAAATGCTGCTATCTTTATTCACAAGACCTGCTTTGCCTGTAACCTTCATTACAAAGCCATTTTTATGATTCAGATTGATTTCGCAGCCAACCGAACAATAGTTACAAACGGTTTCAACCTGATCTGTTTTTACCGGACCCGGTTTGAAGAAAAAGCTTTCAGTAATTGCGCCTGTAGGACAGGTAGAAATACACATACCGCATGATTCGCATTTGGTTTCCTGTAAAGCATCCCCCATGCTTGGAGCCACATAAGTTTTGAAACCACGGTTTACTAATCCTAAAGCATTAGCACCAACCACATCGCGACAAATTCTTACACAACGCGAGCATAAAATACATTTATTACTATCGATTTCAATGTATGGATGTCTGAAATCAATTGGATACTCCTGAAAACCACCTGAGTATTTAGTTTGATCGGCGTTATATTCTGTGGAGTATTTTTTTAAATCACAGGTAAAATATTCTGTACAGCCACATTCCAGACAACGTCCGGCTTCATCAACTGCCACCTGCTCATTTTCGTAGCCCAATTCAACTTCCAGAAAGTTCTTTCTGTTGTCGGTTGCCAGGGTAGGCATTTCATGTCTGTAAAGTTTTTGATACTTATTCAGATAATCTTCTTTCACCTGAACTTTAAAGTTATCTCTTTTGGATAAGAATTCTTTTTTTAAAGGCTCAATAGGCAATCCCATGAGAAATTGATGACAACTATTAGCAGCCACTTTTCCTTGAGCCACAGCTTGAATTAAAGTAGCAGCACCGGTAACGGCATCACCACAGGCAAAAACATTATTGGCTCCAGTTTGCAGTGTGTCTGCATTGGCATCCAAATCGCCCCATTTGTTAGTTTTAACTTCACCATTTTTTACAAAAGCGTTGATATCTGAAATGAAATCAGCATTGGTTTTTTGTCCGATAGCGGCCAATGCAATATCCATTACTACATCTACTTCCGAACCTTCAATTGGAACAGGTCTTCTTCTTCCTGATGCATCTGGCTCGCCGAGTCCCATTTTGATGCAGGTTAATGATTTCAATCTTCCATTCTCATCTTTATTCACCTTTACAGGAGCAGTGAGAAACATATATTCAACACCTTCCAGTTTCGATTCATGAATTTCGATTGGGTTGGCAGGCATTTCTTTTTCGGTACGACGATAGATTACATAAACTTTCTCAGCACCACAACGAATAGAGGTTCTACAACAGTCCATAGCAGTATTTCCACCGCCAATTACTGCAACAGTTTTGCCTGTATAATCATATTTTTCGCCAGATAATTCCATGGCTTTCAGGAAATCTATACCTGAAATAACATTTTCAGCATCATCGCCTTCGCATCCGATTGAAGTGCCTTTTTGGCAACCTATACCTAATACCAAAGCATCGTATTTTGTTTGCAAATCTTTATAGCTGATATTTTCGCCCAGTTTTTTATCGTAGAAAATATTCACACCCATTTCGGTGATATTATCCACTTCTTTCTGAAGCAAATCATTGGGTAATCTGTATTCAGGAATACCATAACGAAGCCAACCACCTGCTTTAGGACTTGCTTCATAAATATCTGTCTGATGACCTTCTTT
Source organism: uncultured Bacteroidales bacterium (assembly GCA_964473775.1). Taxonomy (GTDB): domain Bacteria; phylum Bacteroidota; class Bacteroidia; order Bacteroidales; family CAIWKO01; genus CAIWKO01. The sequence goes on from CAYYQJ010000114.1 coordinate 5,483, forward strand.
TTGAAGGAAAAAAGCAGCAGATAAACCTCCAGGACCTGCACCTATAACAGCAACTTTTTTGCCTGTTTTTGGTTTTAATAAAGGCCTGTATTTTTCTGCTGACTCCAAATCGATATCGGCGGCAAATCTCTTCATATAGTCAATACCGACTGCTGCGCCTTCGTCAAGTAAATTTCTACGGCAAGCAACTTCGCATGGCCGAACACAAACTCTACCGCAGATAGCTGGCAAAGGGTTTGTTTCTTTTATCAATGCAACTGCTTCGCTATACATTCCTTTTTCGATGTAAGAAATATAACCCTGAACATCAACTCCTGCAGGACAGGTTTGTTTACAAGGGCCCATGCAGTCAGCATAGTGATTGCTCAACATCAGGTCGAGAGCTGTTTTACGTGCATTGCGTATTTTAAGATTATCAGTTTCAATTTTCATTCCTTCAGCAATGCGGGTTGAACAAGCGGGCTGCATCCCGCGCATACCTTCAACTTCAACAACGCATAAGTAACACGATGTATATGGTTCCAATCGGGGATCATTACACAAAGTAGGAATCTCAATATTGTTTTTATTAGCAACATCAAGAACTGATTCACCTTTGAACCCGACTAAATTCTTTCCATTTATTATAACATTTATCTGTTCGCTCATATAATTGAGTTTTTGATTTTTTTTATTGTTTAATTATTTTTTGTTTCCGATGAAATACTTTTTGAAAAGTTTAAATCAGAAAAGTTTTTCTATTAATAAAGTTTGATGGCATCAAATTTACACCTCTGATAACAATCTCCGCATTTAATACAATCTTGTTCGCGAATAAAATGAACTTGTTTTTTTTCGCCATCAATAGCGTTTACAGGACATTTTTTACCGCAAACCATACATCCTGTGCATTTTTCAGTATCGATTACGTAAGTTAATAATTGTTTACAAGCCAAAGCAGGGCATTTTTTGTCTCTGATGTGAGCTTCGTATTCATTACGGAAATATTTAATTGTAGTAAGAACAGGATTTGGTGCCGTTTGACCCAATCCGCAAAGCGAATTATCTTTGATTTGATAAGCTAGTTCTTCCAACATCTCAATATCTCCTTCTTTTCCGTCACCTTCAGTGATGCGGGTAAGAATTTCCAACATGCGTTTGGTACCAATACGGCAGAAAGTACATTTTCCGCATGATTCTTCCTGAGTAAAATTCAAAAAGAATTTTGCAATATCTACCATACAGGTGGTTTCATCCATAACAACCATACCTCCCGAACCCATAATAGCTCCGGTTGCATTCACTGAATCATAATCAACAATAGTATCCGCAAGATATTCAGGAATACAACCACCTGACGGACCACCTAATTGAACTGCCTTGAACTTCTTTCCATTTGGAATACCGCCACCCAGTTTAAAAATTACATCACGAATAGTAATACCCATAGGAACTTCAACCAAACCTGAATTGTTGATTTTTCCGGCCAAAGCAAATACTTTTGTTCCTTTACTTTTTTCGGTACCATATTGTTTATAGGCATCCGCGCCGTTTAAAATAATCCAGGGAATATTTGCAAAAGTTTCTACATTATTTATATTAGTAGGTTTTCTCCATAAACCAGCCTCTGCCGGGAATGGTGGACGTTTGCGAGGCATACCTCTTTGTCCTTCCACGGATGCAATAAGTGCAGTTTCTTCACCGCAAACAAAAGCACCAGCACCTTCCTTAATATATATGTCGAAGTCGAAACCTTCTACACCAAAAATATTTTTACCGAGATAGCCTTTTTTGTGGGCTTCTTCAATAGCAATATTAAGTCGTTTGATAGCCAAAGGATATTCTGCTCTACAATAAATAACTCCGGATGTTGCTTGAATAGTGTAAGCACCAATAATCATTCCTTCTAAAACTGAATGCGGATCTCCTTCTAATAATGAACGATCCATGAATGCGCCCGGATCACCTTCGTCAGCATTACAAATAATATATTTCTGGTCAGATTTATTGTTAAAGGCAAATTTCCATTTCATTCCTGTAGGAAATCCACCCCCCCCTCTACCACGTAACCCAGAATCAATCATAGTTTTTATGACATCTTCATTACTGATTTTCTCAGTAAGAATCATTTTAATAGATTTGTATCCGTTACGTGCTTCATATTCTTCAATATTTTCAGGAGATCGGAAGAGCGTCGTGTAGGGAAAGAGTGTTCAGAGCCGT
>CAYYQJ010000115.1:0-7639 GCA_964473775.1 uncultured Bacteroidales bacterium
CACGACGCTCTTCCGATCTGGAAGAATATTGATGTGCGCATCCGATATCAATTCATAAATATCGTCGCTGCTTACTCCCGACCTCAATTCTATATTCGATTTATTGGCCACCGCATTTTTTAGTTCACGGGTTGGTTTGTTGCCTGCAATAATCAATGGAAAATTGTTGTTATTGAAAATATTATTTATCAAAAACAAAGCCGCTTCATTGTTTTCGCCTATTTCCAAACTGCCATGATACAACGCAAATGTTCCTTTGCCCGGTCGGGAAGTGATGCTTTCGTTTGAATGAAAAGCCGAAACCGTCTTCACATGTTTAAACTTCGAAGCCAGATACAAGGTATCGTTTTTCGAAATCGCAGCTATGCTGTCGGCATGTTCAAGCACCTTTTCGTAGCGGGCCAGTTTGCTTGCCTCGTTCAAAAAATAATATCTCTTAAACAAATCTTTTTCAACCGAAGCCAGGTTTTGATAATAATCGTGTTCAATATTGTGGGTTCTTACCACCAAACGCCGGCCATGCAAACGACTGTCGTTCAAAAAAAACGTGGTATGTATTCCCTCAAACAAAATGGGATAATCGTCTTTCAACAACATATACATCAAATCCTTCGAATCGCGTGTTACCACAATATAGGGTTTGCGGTGAAACAATTTGGTTTTAGAAATATCCCTTTTATAATAATACACCTTTTCGCAATAATCATACAGCAAGGCCGAAGGTGTACGCTCATATTCAAAACAATGCAGAATAATTTTGATGCCTGCCTTTTTTAAACTCTTCAGTTTATAAAAAATATCAATAGCTCCGCCATAGTTCACAGGCACAGGAATGTCGAAGGCAATAATATGGACGTGTTTATCAGGCATATTGGCTGAGCAATTTTATTAATTGTAACTCTTCCGTTTCCCAGTTGAGCTTTTCTGATGCAAGTATAAGATTTTTTTTCCAATTATTGCGAAAATTAGTGTCGTTCAGCATAAATTGCATCTTTTCGGCTATGTGAACTGCCTCATGATGTTCTATAGTACAGCCAATTTGATAAGTATCAATAATTTTTTTTATCTCAACCAAAGGCGATGCCAACACCGGAACACCCGCAAAAATATAATCAAAAAGCTTATTGGGCAGGCTAAAACGATAATTTATATTGGTATCCTTATCCAGCGTAAGCCCAATATCGGCATGTCGGGTGTAGTGATACAACTCACCGAAAGGCTGTTTCGGAATAAAAATCACCTTATCACTGAAGGCAGGCAACTGGGCTTTGGCTTTCAGCAAAGGAAGCACATCTCCATCACCAACAATCAAAAGAACCGCATTTTCAACATACTGCATGGCTTCCAGGGCTTCTTCCGAACCTCGTTCTATGTTGATTCCCGCACCCTGAAGAATGATGATTTTTTTATCTTCGGGCAATCCCAACTCCTGACGCGATTTCAGCTTTTCATAAACCACCTTCTTAGGTATATTCCTCACCACTGTGAGTTTTTTATGATATTGTGTTTCGTACAATCCGGCTATCGAATCGTTCACCGTAATCACATCCTTCAATTTAGGAAAAACAAAATGCTCTATGCTTTTCCAGATTTTCTGAACCCCGGGGCGGTGAATCAGTTCAGGAACCTCAGTAAAATATTCGTGACTATCATACACCAAAGGAATCCCTTTTATTTTTGACACCAGATAGTTGGGCAACAAAGTATCCAAATCATTAGCAAACAACAAATCGGCCTTTTTAAATAAAAGCAGAAAAAATAGCCTGATATTATAGAAACCATAAAACAAAAAACCCTGCTGAAAAACCATATTGAAGCGAAACATGCGGTAAGCTCTCGCGGTCAAATCTGCACTGTTTCTTTTCTTGCGACCCACCAAAAGCACCTCAAAACCAAGTTTTACCAGAGTTGAACAGCTACGGTCAACCCTTTGGTCGGAAACCAGATCGTTTATAACGGAGACTATGGCTTTTTTCAAAAGAATAATTTTTTACAAAGATAAAAGAATAATTTTTATGAGGGAAGACCGAAGTGGGAAGTGGCAAGGGTGGAATTACGATTTTGGAAAATTTTAGACTAAAGTCATGGTGTTTTATGATTATCAATTGCCACGGCCTAAAGACCATGGCAATTGAAATTCCCTTGCAGAATGAGCCAAAAAGATTATTAATTTTAGATTTTCAATTTGGCCTTGCACTATAGCAGAAAACCCACTGCCCCGCTAGTTGCAAGCCTTTGTTCCTGCTAAGCAATTTCCTATCACTCTTTTGCAGCATCGTTAATAATCTCCTCATTCAATTCAATAATTTTATACATATAGCAAGCAAAATCCATCTCAAGGGGTCTTACATCTGCAAAATAATCGTCGCCAACATACAAGCCTGTTTCCGCCTTATCCTTATCTAGATTAATCGCTAACTGACCGGCAAAAAAATGCGAGTAGTTAAAATAATACAAATCATAACCCTCCGGTTGCGCTATTACACTATTGTTTTTGTCAAACAACTGAAGCCCTGAAGTAATCAACATATTTTTAGCAGTACCACTATCATCGTCAACCATCAATTTTGTAGTACAATCATAGAATTTAAATTTCTTTGGTTTTTTTCCTACATACTTTGGATGATTAATATTTATCCATCTTAACGAGATATCAGAAAATTGCGAATAAAAAGATTTAATTTCTAAATCCAGATCAAAACCTAATCGTTTATCAACATATTTTTTCCATCCCTTATCACCAATATTACAAGGAGATCCGACAAACAAATTAGTAATTAAAACATCTTTATGCGAATTAAGCATATTTACAAAGGCTTTAAAATCCTGTGCAAAATTCTCCATTTTGGTTCCTTGAATACCTTTTATATCGCGCTGTTCAGCAAAAATGGTTTCTAATTCTTTTTCAGTTAACATAGTTTAATATTTTCACCAAAGTTAATAATTTTCCCCATCACCTCAATACGCCCACATAAATTATTTCCAAAATATTTTTTTCTTTCATCCCCGGTCTTTCATCTCCCATCCAAAAAAAATTACACTTTTTTTTAAAAAAACTTTCATACTAAATTATTATTACTAAATTTGCGTCGTTGATATTAAAAAAATTTACCCATAATACTAATTAGGTCATAAATCAATTCCAAATAAATTAATCTAACTAGCCATGAAAATAGAAGATTACGCACCTTTAGGTAACAAAACCAAATCATTATTTGTTACAAATTATGATGGAGTCTCAGTATTCGACAACACCTTCGCCGATCCTTTTCGTGAAACAATTTGGGAACCCCAAATTCAGGCCGCTGCCGAAGTAGAAATGACATTTGGTAAAAAAATGCTCGATCAAGGCTACACCAAAGATCGAAATACATGCATGGATGCTGAAGTTCCGCTTTTAAACGAATTAAGATACACCATAAAAAGATGCAAAAAAATAGGTTCAATAACCGATAGTTTAAAATCCTTTTATATTTCTCCTTTAATTAAAAGTATTTCAAATAAAAGAATCAAACCATTTCAAACAAATTTTGAAATAATGATTACAGCCGTAAATATAACAGCAAATAAAGCGGCACTTATTGCAAAAGGATTTACACAAGCAAAAATAGATAAACTTATTGATAACCATGATAATGCACGCGATATTCAAATCAACAAACTCGATTTAGAACAGAAAATAACTGATTTAAGCGAAGATAATCAGTTGATTTTAAATACATTTATGAATACAAATCAAGATGTCATCGATGTTTTATTTGCCTTTGCAAAATCCACTAATGATAAAAAATTAGCAAAACAAGCCACTAAAAAAGCCCTTCTTTCATCAATCAGACCTATTCCTGAACCTCAACCTCGAAACCGTAAAATTAAAAAACTCTCTAGTATAGTTTTATATTCAAAATTTGCAACTAAAAATGCCCTCCTGCTTACTCGCTTAACAGATGTTCCGGTTTACCTTTTTCGTACAGAATCAAAAACCGATCCTTATGTAGAAGGCATAGGCATTGAACTAACATTAAAAAATCCTCGCGAATATTACAAAAATCAAATTCCGGGTTCAGGCAATTTTATTAAACTTCATAACCCAAGTAATAGTAAAACAGCTTTAGTTTCAGTATTCAAAATTGTTATTACAAATTAAACCCTGCTTCAATAAAATTCCAACTTCAGAAAGGAGAAGGCCTCTACCTCCTCCTTTCTTTTTCCCCCTCTCGGTCTTTTATCTACAACTTCTATCTCCATAAATACACCAATCACATCTACCCATACACCAATCGCATTTACCCATGCACCAAACGCACTTACCCATGCATCAATCGCACTTACCCATACACCAATCGCATTTACCCATGCACCAATCGCACTTACCCATGCACCAATCGCACTTACCCATGCATCAATCGCATTTACCCAAAAAACAAACGCATTTTATTAAAAACCAAACGCATTTTATCGGAAGATTACAATAACGAGTATATAACAAAAACAAACATCATATTGAAAATCAAACAAAAAAACAAAAAAATGACCAACAAAATCTATCAAATTCAAATAGCCCTCAAAGGCTTTAAACCTAAAATCTGGAGAAGGATATTGATACCTTCTGATATCTTATTATCAGATCTGCATGAGATAATCCAAACCACTATGGGATGGAGTAATTATCATCTGCATCAGTTTGTTGATGGGCGCACCTATTATTCGGTTCCTACTCCCGGAGATGATATTTGGGATGATATGGATAGTATTAATTATAAAAAGAAAAAAACCAGAATCTCGCAATTGTTGATTTCAGAAAAAGATAAAATTGTGTATGAGTACGATTTCGGCGATGGATGGGAACACGAAATTTTATTAGAAAAGATACTCCCTGTGGATAAAACCATCAAATATCCCATCTGCATCAAAGGCAAAATGAATTGTCCGCCCGAAGATTGCGGAGGAGTTTGGGGCTATGCCGATATGCTTGAAATCATCAAAGATCCCACACATGAGGAATACGAAAATTACATGGGCTGGCTTGAATCCGGCTTCGACCCTGAAGAATTTGATATAGAAGCAGTGAATGAGATGCTGCAGGATGAAGATTATGGATGCATCACTTATTAATGCTTTATTAATAACAAATTCCAAATAACAAACAACAAACCTGACTGCCGTCAGTCATGTAAATTCCAAAAAATAATAAATCAAATTTCAAATTAGTTTGAAAGTTGATTCGTGGTTTTTTTATTCTGTTACGGGCAATCTAAAGGCTTCCTCGATCGTGGTCGAGAGGTCAAAGTGTTATTCCAGATTAGCTCTCAACTACGCTCGGGCAAGCATGACACGTTGTAGCAAAAAAAACAGAAATAAATATCTTTAACCTTGCAAAAGGAATCTATTTTCTGGAAGTTAAGAATAAAAAAGGAAATGCTATAAAGAAATTTATTAAGGAATAATCGCACAATATAGTAATACCGCAATGGTCAAGAAACGAAAGAATACAAACTAATATTTAATTCCTATTAAAAACTTGACGAACAAAATTTAATAATCTTTCCTGGGTTTAAAAAAAACGCACTATTCAGTTACATATATTTTAGTTACCTTGAACTCGGTTCGCCTGTTAACCTGAAATTCTTCTTCACTACAGTCCACATCATTCGAACAACGATTCAACGGAACCGTTTCGCCATATCCTTTAGCTGTAATGCGCTTGTTATTAATACCCTTCGAAATGATATAATTAACTGCCGATTCGGCTCTATGCTGAGATAATGTCATATTGTAGCTATCTGGCCCCCTTGAATCAGTGTGAGATCCCAATTCAATTACGATTTGGGGATTTTCCAACAATATTGTCACTAACTTATCTAGTTCAATAGCAGCATCGGGTCGAATATTCCATTTATCGTAATCATAATAAATATTACTCAATACTATGGCTTTTTTAATTACAATCTTATCAAAATCAAGTTTAACCAAAACGGTATCATGCCTGCTGGCACAAGCTCTGTTTTCAATGTTTTTTGTTTGAGTAAAATAACCATCCTTAGTTCCGATAATTTCGTAATCATCTTTGCAATTGGCATTAATATAATGAATACCCGATGTATTATTGGGCAAGGTATCAATTTGCCCTGTTGTACGATTTTTAATTACAATAAAAACATCCTTTAAAGCACCGTTAGATTTATTATCCGATTTTTCTTTGCTTACCACTGTTATTAAATAATTGGTAGGAGGCGAAGGAGCAAAAGAGTAAATATCATCCATCCCTTTTCCACCATCGCGGTTAGAAGCAAAATAACCCGATTTTCCGGAAACATTATAAAAAATAGAAAAGTCATCTTTTGGCGAATTTATAGGATACCTAAGATTTACAGGCGTCGCCCAGCTTTCCTTATTTCCTTTTGCCGAAAACAAATCCAAACCACCCATTCCCGGAAGTCCATCACTTGAAAAGTATAAAGTTCCGTTAGGATCTACATAAGGAAAAACTTCATTACCACTGGTATTAATAGAGCTGCCAAGGTTTTTTGGCTTGCTCCAGTTATTACTGTCGGTTTTTTCGCAATAATAAATATCAGAACCTCCAAAACCTCCGGGCATATTCGAAACAAAATACAACAATTTGCCATCAGCAGAAATAGCCGGATGCCCCACAGAATATTCAGCTGACTTGTTATACGCAAAAGGCTTTATTTCTGTCCAAATATTATTTGCAAATTTTGCAGAAAAAATCTCAGGCCTATTTGTATAATCAGATGATGTTAATGGATCAGTCCAACTGCTGGGATCAGGATTAATTGAATTTAATAAAACCTTTACCATATTGGTTCGGGTATAATACATCATTTTATTGGTAGTATCATAAGTTCCGGGGCCATTATGGTATTTATAATTTAATTCGTTCAAAGTTCGCATGTTCGAAACCGATTTGCCATTGGTATCCATCTCAACATAATAAAGTTTGAGATAAGGATTTCCTGTCCATCCAAAAATCTCCTGCTGACTATATGTCTTCCCCTTTTCTCTACGGTCTGAGGTTAACAAATAACCTTTATAAAAAGGAATCAATCCGAAATCAGAACATTCACTATTGAACATGCTATCATTTTTCACTTCAATATATTCAGGACTTTCAATCCAGCGCTCTGCATTTTGGCAAGCTAAAATCCAGGCATTGGTTAGCTCAGCAAACTCAGGAGCCGATTTCTCATATTGCTGAAATTGGCTAATTGCATCTTTATAATTTCCTTCTGATTTAAGTAAACTTGCATATATTTTTACATCTTCTGGTTTTGCCTTATCCATCGAAACAACTTTGCCCATCCAAGTAACAGCAGATTTAACATCATTTATCTCGATATAGCAATTGGCCAGATCACGTGCATCATCCCTCGCAGGCGTTGTCGATTCAAAATAAGAAATATACTCTGCAATTGCTTTCTGATATTGAAAATTTGCAGCAAACTGCTTTGCCTTATGAAGGTGGTTCTGTCCGAATGCAATGCCATTAATAAGAGTTATTAATACAAAAGCAATATTGTATTTAAGTGTACAACTTACTGTTTTCATAACCATGATGTTTTTAAATTAAAAATATCTAGATCGGAAGAGCGTCGTGTAGGGAAAGAGTGTTCAGAGCCGT
>CAYYQJ010000116.1:0-7583 GCA_964473775.1 uncultured Bacteroidales bacterium
AGATAGCTTCAGGTGACTGGAGTTCAGACGTGTGCTCTTCCGATCTGTATGATTGGGACGACAATCTGGTGTGGAGTATGGATTATTCTACCTCAACCTATATGCAACATCATGATATTAAGAAATTGCCGAATGGCAACATCATCATGTTGGTGGTTGAAAAAAGAACCCTCACCCAAGTAGAGGCTGCCGGATTTGATACGGCTACTTTTCAGCCCGATGTGCATCAAAAAGGCTTTATTTTGCCCGATTGTATCATCGAAATCCAACCCACCTATCCCACAGGCGGAACCATAGTTTGGGAATGGCATGTATGGGATCATTTGATTCAGAATCATGATGCAGGCAAACTGAATTATGGGGTGCCCAGTTCTCATCCTGAGCTGATTGATTGTGCGGGCGACCACCGTACGAAACCCTTGTTCTGGAACCACATGAACTGTGTAGATTACAATGCAGCCCTCGATCAGATTGTGATGAGTGTGAGAGGCAACAGCGAGTTGTGGATTGTTGACCACAGCACCACCACCGCCCAATCGGCTTCGCATTCAGGAGGTACGCATGGCAAAGGAGGCGATTTGTTGTATCGTTGGGGCAATCCGCAATGTTACGGAATCGGAAACAATACCAATCAAAAGTATTTTGAGCAACACGATGTTGAATGGATAAAAACAGGCTGTCCCGGGGCAGGAAATCTTTTATGTTTTAATAATGGAGTGAACCGGAATTACTCTACAGTGGATGAAATTACGCCTCCTGTAGATATCAGCGGCAATTACACTTATGTTTCGGGTACGGCTTTTGGGCCAACCAATTTTGCCTGGACCTACTCCATGACCACTCCTGATACCGTTTTTGCGCATGATATTTCAGGGGCACAACGATTGCCTAACGGGAATACTTTGATAGATGCCGGCCCTTTTGGAGCTTTTTATGAGGTAACTGCGGCAGGTGAGTTGGTATGGAAGTATGTTAATCCCACTGATAATGTAGGGCCAATGATGCAGGGAGATACCATACCCAACAATCCGGCGCGGCCTGAAGAAAAACTGAATTCGGTGTTTAGGGTGTATCGTTATGCACCTGATTATGCAGGATTTACAGGACATGTGATGACACCCGGGCCTGTGATTGAGTTGAATCCTGTAGGGATGCAAACTTATGGAAATAAAGGTATGAGTGTTGGCTGTTATCCCAATCCGTTTAGCAGCGGCATTCATCTGAGTGGTGTGAGGGGCGGTGAAACTTTTACTTTATTGAACGTAATGGGTAAAGAGGTTTGGACAGGGAAAAATATTCAGCAAGAAGATTTTTCGGCTATAGCCGCAGGTGTATATTTCTTAAAGATAAATTCAGCTAACGGCAATCAAACCATAAAAGTAATCAAACAATAAATTAAAACGAATACGTATCAAATTATTTTTACATGTAATAAATTATTAAATAAAAAATCAGAAAAAATCAGTTTAAATAAATTATTGTAGTAGCTAACTAAAATCTTCTTGAAGTCATAATAAGACCCCTCGTGACGAACGTAAGACACCTCAAGTCGCATGTAAGATGCCTCGAGACGCATGTAAGACACCTCAAGACGCATGTAAGATGCCTCAAGACGCGTGTAAGAAACCTTGAGTTTCACGTCAGACCCCTGGAGTTTCAAGTCATACCCCTGGAGTTTCACGTCAGCCTCCTCTTGACTCATGTAAGACGCCTCAAGACGCACGTAAGACACCTCAAGTCGCGTGTAAGACACCTCGAGACGCGTGCAAGATGCCTCAAGTCGAATGTAAGACACCTCAAGAGCCACGTAAGACAGCTCGTGAGTCACGGAAGACAACAAAAGTTTACCAGAAGACAACAAAAGACTCCAGCTACCACAATATAAGCCATTTAAACAATTCTTATTAAAATGATTTAACAGTGTAAAGAAGATTATTTCTGAATAATTTCATTCTAAAACAAACAACATGAACAATAAAAATATTATGTCATATTCAACCATTCCTGAATTTCCGGTGAACCCAATATTGTTGCCAATCCCTTTAGATGAATCACAATATAGCGAAGGCTGAGTAACTTATATTAGTAATTAAATTAAAAAATAATAGTGTTATAGTGGTACATCTGCCTTTTGGTGTATCAATAAAAGACAACAGAAATAAAACAAAAACTATGAGAAAACTTTTTTTAAGCATCTTATTGCTCTTAACGGTGAGCATGGCATCGCAAAGCCAAACTTTTAATGAAATATTATGCCGCCCAACGGACACATCGATGTCGGTGAGTGTGTTGTTTAGTCAGGTGGTTACACTATATGTGGAATATGGCACGGTTTCGGGAGTATATCCTAATGCTACTTCGCAAATAACAAGCGTTAGTGGAATCCCAAATGTGATAGATATGCAGAACCTGCAGGCTGATACCAAATATTATTACAGGACGCGTTATCGTAGTTCGGGTTCAGGAGCTTTTTCGGCCGGTGCCGAGCATAGTTTTCGTACGCAAAGGGCAGTAGGAAGCACTTTTACGTTTACGGTTGAGGCCGATGTTCATCTTTATGATAAAAAAGGCTGCAAAAATGAATACATGATAACCTTAGCTAATGAAGCTAAAGATAATCCGGATTTTATGATTAATATGGGTGATACTTATGGCGATGATCATAATCCATTTACCATCACCGCGGCACAGGTGGATTCGTTGCATAAGGTGTATCGCCCGGTTTTGGGAAGTATTTGTCATTCTATTCCTTATTTATTCTGTGTGGGTAATCATGAAGGCGAGAAACGCTATTACCTTTTGCAAACGCCACCCAATAATTTAGGAGTTTATGCCACAATGGCACGTAAAAAATATTTCCCCAATCCGATTCCAAATGGTTTCTATACAGGGGATACGCTTCACGAATCGTATGGAATGGGTCAACCCGAGAACTATTATGCCTATACCTGGGGAAATGCGCTGTTTGTGGTGATGGATGTTTACAGATATGATAATGATACTACAGAAAAGCCCACCAAATGGGATTGGACGATAGGGCTACCGCAATATACCTGGTTGAAAAACACCCTGGAGGGCAGCACTGCGCAATATAAATTTGTTTTTGCCCATCATGTAAGCGGCGAAGGCAGAGGAGGCATAGTTCAGGGTCGATTGTTTGAATGGGGGGGTTATGAAAACAATGGAACCACTTATGGGTTCACCAACAAACGTCCGGGTTGGGCAAAACCTATACATCAATTGTTTGTTGATAATGGTGTGAATATATTTTTTCAGGGGCACGACCATTTGTTTGCGCACGAGGTGATGGGTGGAGTAACCTATCAGGAGGTACCTATGCCTAGCGATTCCACTTACGAGATTGGCATGTTGGCTAATGCCGATGCATATACTGCCGACACCATAGGGGGGGCTGGGCATTTGCGTGTAACGGTTTCGCCTTCGTGTGTTACAGTGGATTTTGTGCGTGCATATTTGCCGGCAGACACCCTAAGCGGTGTGCATCATAACAGGGAAATAGCGTTTAGTTATTCGATTGGGACATGCCAAACCACAGGCATTAAGGAAGAAAGCAAGAGCAGCGCGATGGAGGTTTATCCCAATCCTGCTACCAACAATCTGAACATTCTGTTACCTGAAGAAATTGATGAACTGGACCATTTTGTGATCAGTATGTATAATTCGTTCGGTCAAATGGTGTTGCAAACCTCATCTATAAAGATTGATTTGAGCACTTTGCCCAACGGACTTTATTTTCTGAATATGAAATCGGAAGCAGGTGAGTTTAATAAGAAAGTGATTATTAACCGATAAGGGGCTTGTTAAGCTGATATTTAATTTACTGAAGCTTTTTTTTATGATGAGAAATTTTTTCTTAACGATATTGATTATTATTGCCACAGGAATAATGCTTCCTGCCCAGAATGTGATGCATCCCGAAATGCTTGGCAGACCAGAAAATACGAGCATGTCGTTGAAAGTAATCTTTGATACGGTGGTTGAGGCCAGTGTTACTTACGGAACGGTCAGCGGGGTTTATCCTGCTCATACTTCATGGCAAACTATAGCCCTGGATTCGGTGGGAGAAGCGGTGGCTACCATAGTAATCAACAATCTTACTGCGGATACGAAATATTTTTACAGGCTGCAATACCGCAAACCCGGAAGCACACAGCCTATCAGCAGACCCGAACATAGTTTCCATACGGCCCGACCTGCAGGGGCATCGTTTACTTATGTGATTCAGGCCGACCCGCATCTGGATGCATCGTCGGATACGGCTTTGTATCGATTATGTCTGAAAAATCAGTTGGAAGACAATCCTGATTTTATGATTGATATGGGCGATTTCCTGATGACAGACAAGCTGAAGAACCAAAGCAATGTGGTGCCCGAAGATACCATACCTTACAGATGCAAGCTGCTGCGCTCGTTTTATGAATCGATAAATCATAGTGTGCCTTTATTTAATGTATTGGGCAATCATGAAGGGGAAGCGGGCTGGTATAACAATGGAAGTGGAAATAATATAGCTGTGTGGGATACCAAATACCGCAAAAAATATTTTATGAATCCCCTACCCGATGCGTTTTATTCGGGTGATACGGTGCATTATAATTTTATTGGTCAAAGAGAAGCCAATTTTGCCTGGACCTGGGGGAATGCTTTGTTTATTGTTCTTGACCCTTATTGGTTTACGGCACCCAAACCCGATAGTTTGCACTGCTGGCGGTGGACTTTAGGCAAACAACAATATGATTGGCTGAAAGCTACGCTTGAGAATTCGCCATCTGAGTTTAAATTTGTGTTTATTCATCAATTGGTGGGTGGCGATGCCGAAGGACGCGGAGGTATTGAAAAAGCAGGAAATTATGAATGGGGTGGAAAGAATATTGACAACACCGATGGATGGGCCGCGAATCGCCCGGGTTGGTATAAACCCATAAAAGATTTGCTTGCAGAGCACAGAGTAACGATTATGTTTCATGGGCACGACCATTTTTTCGGGAAACAGGAGTTGGATTGTTTGCTTTATCAGGAGTTGCCACAGCCGAGTTTGCCTAATTTCAACAATGTGCCACAGGCGATCACTTATGGTTATCTGAATGGTATTATAAAACCGAATTCGGGGCATGTAAGGGTAAATGTTTCGCCGACAGGTATTACTGTGGAGTATGTGAGAGCGGTTTTGCCATCGCAGGAAACCTCCACACTGCATAATAAGGATATAGCTGAGACGTATTTTATTGGATTGATAAACTGTTATGATTCTACTGCTTTAGGAATTCAAAACCCTGAAAGTAATTATCGTATTATTACGGTGTATCCCAATCCTGCCGCCACCAATAGCCTAATGGTTGAAACCAATCAGCCAAAGAATGATGATTGCCCAATGGAATTGATCAGTATAACAGGTGAAACCCTTTTGACTGGCATTATGAAAAGCCATACTACTTTATTAACCCTTGATATAAGCAGCCTAGCTTCGGGCATGTATTTTATTAAAGTATGGGATGGTATAAAGTCGGATGTGTTTAAGGTGATGATTTCGAAATAAGGTTTTTAATAAATCACAAAACACAAATAACAAGGAAATTCCAAATAACAAATAACAAACCTGATTGAAATTTTCGAGATTAAAAATTGTAATTTAACTTGCCTGACGGAAGTCAGGTTTGTTATTTGGCACTTGAGCATTGTAATTTAAATAAGTTCGCCGAATAAAAATCAATAACACCAGTTGGGTTATCATGGTTTTTTTGCACTAACTATGGCTGTTGAATTATTATCAACAATTGCCATGTCAGAGGCATCCGTAATTCCATCACCATTTAAGTCTTCGGGATTATATCCCAAAAGAATTGCGGTGCTGGCATTGTCGATGGCAGCCATATCGGAGCCATCAACGAGTCCATCCTGATTTGCATCACCTGCATAAATAGCGTTTATGTTGCTTCCCACAGATTTCAGATTATTCCCATAAACATTAATCAAGACAGAAAAGTCGTAATTGATGTTTCCTGAACCACTAAAATCAATGGCATTTTTGCTCCAGGTTTCTATACTATTACGATGTTTAATCACGAGATAATAAGATCCTGTGAGCGTTGAAGGAATGTAAATATCAACGGAGCCATTGGTGAAGAGAGAAACATTGCTGTAAGAATAGTCTATTATGTTAGGTGTAATTGCATTATGCAACTCTATGGTGACTAAATCGGCAATTCCTGAGGCAAATTGGGGAGCTGCATTGTTTCTGGCCTGATTCATTAAGCCATTCCCGGCATATAAGCCTTCAAGAAACATCTGTACATGTAAGGTTTTTGTTAGAGGCATATCTGTTAAAACCAAGGTATAAGTACTGTCGCAACCAAATTGATTTGTATAATTGACGGTATAGGTGCCAGGTGTATTATAATCGTTTCCTTGCCAGGAATAGTTTTCGCCATCAGCAAGAAAATGTTCTTCATTGAAGATGTAAGTTGGATTTATAATAAGATCCATGGTAAAAATACTATCACAACCCAAAACCGTTAAATAGTTTGCATAATACTGACCAGATTCAGTAAGATTTTGATCGTGCCAATAGAGGGTTTCGCCCGGACAAATGCTGTAGGTTTCATTTATCACATAAGATGGATTTATTGTCAGGTTGAGAGAATAGGTACTGTCGCAGCCTTTGCAACTAGTGTAATGGGTAGTATAATTGCCTGCTGATGACAATGTCTGACCATGCCATGTATAAGTTGAGCCTTCACAGATGCTTTGGGTTTCGGTGAAAGAGTATTTTGGATTGATGGTCAGGGTGAGAGTATAAGTGCTATCGCATCCTTTACTGGTCAAATAATGGGCGGTGTAATTGCCTGCTGAAGTTATAGTCTGGCCATGCCATGAATAAGAAGAACCTTCACAGATACTTTGGGTTTCAGTGAAAGAGTATTTTGGATTTACGGTAAGGGATAAGTTATAAGTACTATCGCAGCTTTTGTTGGTTAAATAATGAGCTGTGTAATTACCTGCTGAATTCAGAGTCTGACCATGCCATTGATAAGATGAACCTTCACAGATACTTTGGGTTTCGGTGAAAGAGTATTTTGGATTGATGGTTAGTGTTAAATTATAAGTACTATCGCAGCCTTGTTTGGTTAGATAATGGGCGGTATAATTGCTGGCTGTTGATAACGTCTGACCATGCCATGTATAAAATGAGCCTTCACAGATGCTTAGGGTTTCGGTGAAAGAGTATTTTGGATTTACGGTAAGGGATAAGTTATAAGTACTATCGCAGCTTTTGTTGGTTAAATAATGAGCTGTGTAATTACCTGCTGAATTCAGAGTCTGACCATGCCATGAATAAGATGTGCCTTCACAGATGCTTTGGGTTTCAGGGAAAGAGTATGTTGGATTGAGGGTAAGGGTGAGATAGTAAGTGCTATCGCATCCTTTACTGGTCAAATAATGGGCGGTGTAATTGCCTGCTGAAGTTATAGTCTGGCCATGCCATGAATAAGAAGAACCTTCACAGATACTTTGGGTTTCAGTGAAAGAGTATTTTGGATTTACGGTAAGGGATAAGTTATAAG
>CAYYQJ010000117.1:0-7524 GCA_964473775.1 uncultured Bacteroidales bacterium
CTACACGGCTCTGAACACTCTTTCCCTACACGACGCTCTTCCGATCTCTCAGCTCGAACTGAAATGGGGCGACGGAACTTCTGACATCATCGACAGGGTTCAGAAAATCCCTTTGGGCAACAATATCAACAAGAACGTTTATAAATATAACGGTGGAAGCACCGGAGGCATACATACTTATCCTGCGCCGGGCACTTATGTGTTGTCGATGGAAGACCCCAACCGTAACGATGGAATTGTAAACATTCCCAACTCGGTGAATGTGGTTTTTTATATAGAAGATACTTTGGTTATCAATCCGTTTTTGGGTGGCAACTCCTCTCCCGTTCTATTAAATCCGCCCATTGATAATGCCTGCATTTACCAGCCTTTCATACACAATCCCTGGGCTTACGACCCCGATGGCGACAGCTTATCTTACGACCTCGACAAATGCAAAGGTACCAACGGGCTGTATATTCCCGGATACACTTTCCCTGCTGCCAACCATACTTTAACCATCAATCATGTCACCGGCGAATTGCTTTGGGACAGTCCGCAACTAAACGGCGAATACAATATTTGTATCATAGTTTCCGAGTGGCGAAACGGCATCAAGATAGGTACGGTGAGGCGCGATATGCAAATCACTGTGGTTTCTTGCACCGACCAGCCGCCGATGATTTTTGCACTAAAAGATACCTGTGTGCTTGCGGGCACCGAGTTGTCGTTTTTAGTAAAAGCCTACGACCCCGATACCAATGTGATTACTTTAACAGGAGATGGAGCTCCATTACAAGTACCTTCGAGTCCCGCCACCTTCGACCAACCGGTGCATGGCTCGCCAACGGTGAGTTCGACCTTCACCTGGCAAACCGAATGTTCGCATGTAAAAAAGAGTGCCTATCAAATGAATTTCAAAGCTCAGGACGATAGTTATCCGGTGCAGTTGGTTGATTTTGCGTCAGTATTTATTACCATTGTGGCGCCCGAACCAGAGAATTTAACGGCCACGCCTTCCGGAAATCAAATTAATTTAAAATGGAATAAAGATTTCTGCACCAATGCCATCGGCTATCGCATTTACAGACGAAACGGATATTATGGATATCATCATGGTCCTTGCGAAACGGGGGTTCCGGCTTATACAGGTTATGTGCAGATTGAACAGATTCCGGATATAAATGATACCACTTTCGTGGATAATAATAACGGACACGGACTGATTCGCGGCATAGATTATTGCTATATGGTGATTGCTTATTTTGCGGATGATGCCGAAAGCTATGCCTCTTTGGAAGCTTGCTCTCAGTTGCCAAAAGATGCTCCGGTGATGACCAATGTGAGCGTCAGAAATACCGATGCCACCAATGGTTCTATGTTTGTTGCCTGGTCGAAACCTTCTGATTTGGATACTATTTTAATCCCGGGGCCATACAAATATTTACTCTACCGGGGCATGAATTTCAATGGTGGCAATTATACGCTAATAGATTCGCTGATGTCGATAAACGATACTACTTATATTGATACCCTGCTCAACACAAAAGACTTTAAATATCATTACCGTGTAGATTTTTATAATAATACCCCGGGCAATAAATTTTATGTTGATTCGGCTTACCGAGCCTCGTCCATATTCCTCAACCTGTTTCCAACCGACAATGCCATGGTGTTGAAATGGCAGTTTGATGTTCCCTGGCTAAACGATTATTATGTGATTTACAGATTGAATACCATCACATCCATTTATGATTCCATAGGATATTCAACGGCTCCTACTTATAAAGATTCGGGATTGATAAACGGGAATAATTATTGTTATTATGTGAAATCATCAGGGCATTATTCGGCCAGTGGATTTGCGCATCCATTAATCAACTTATCCGAAAAAATTTGTGGCACCCCTACAGATAATATTCCGCCATGTCCGCCAGTATTGACGGGTTCTACCAATTGCGAATTTATTACAAACACCTTGCAGTGGACCAACCCGAATCATTTCTGTGCCAAGGATGTTCAGACTTTTAGTTTGTATTATTCTTCTGATAATAATACCGACTTTATTAAACTTTTCACCACAAGCAATCTTGAGGATACCCTTTATGTTCATAGCGGTATGCCAACGATAATAGGGTGTTATTACGTCACAGCCACCGATTCAAATGGAAACGAAAGTTTGCCAAGCAACCTGATTTGTTTTGATATCGACCAATGTTCTTTATACGAATTGCCTAATGTGTTTACACCAAACGGTGATGGAATAAACGATCAGTTTGTTCCTTTCCCATACAGCAATGTCGAAAAAATTGATTTACAAATTCTCAATCGCTGGGGCAAAGTAGTTTTTACCACAAACGACCCCGATATCCATTGGGACGGTAAAGATAAAAGCTCGAAAAAAGAATGTGCCGATGGTGTTTATTACTATGTATGTATTGTTTACGAGCAACACTTGAGCGGCATAGTGCAGCGTACATTGTCGGGAACCATTCACATATTACGATAGTGATTGGAATGCTAAATTTAAATTCCTTCACATTTTCTTTGCTGCACTCAAAAAAAATGCCTTATTTAGCTG
The DNA here is from genome assembly GCA_964473775.1 of uncultured Bacteroidales bacterium. Taxonomy (GTDB): domain Bacteria; phylum Bacteroidota; class Bacteroidia; order Bacteroidales; family CAIWKO01; genus CAIWKO01. The sequence goes on from CAYYQJ010000117.1 coordinate 2,561, forward strand.
AAAAATTGTAAAATTTTATATTAACTAAAACTTTATTTTATGTCTGAACAGAAAAAATTTGTACCATTTGTTTCGTCTGAAACAAATATGGCTGAGTTCACCCTCAGGGCGTTGATCATTGGATTGATCATGTCGGTTGTGTTGGGTGCAGCGAATGCCTATCTGGGATTAAAAGCAGGGATGACCATTGCTGCTACTTATCCTGCTGCTGTAATTGGAATGGCAATTCTGAAAATGGTGAAAGGCTCTATTTTGGAAGAAAACTTTGCACGTACTGTAGGTTCCATTGGCGAATCAGTAGCAGCCGGAGCAATTTTCACCTTACCTGCATTTTTCATATCGGGTGTATGGCCTGAGTTTTACACACCGGGACATTATATCACATCAGCCTTAATTCTGGTTGCCGGTGGTATTTTAGGAATCATGTTTGTGGCTTTGCTTCGCCGCGTAATGGTTGAGGATGTTGAACTAAAATTTCCAGAATCCATTGCTGCTGCCGAAATTCATAAAGCCGGACGCAGAAGCGGAGGCGGATCTAAATTCCTCTTTGGAGCAATGATTGGTGGAGCGGTAATTCAGGCTCTCGGTCAGTTCAAGTTTTTTGCAACTTCATGGGAAAAATTTATTGTTTTCAGCAAACAAACCATTACCGGAACTGTCTTTACAGGAAAAGGCGGATTACTTTTAAGTTCTCCCGGTATCAGCCCTGCTTATATGGGTGTTGGTTACATCATCGGACCAAAACTTGGAGCATTGAACTTCAGCGGTGGATTAATCGCATGGGGTTTGCTGGCACCAATTATTTATTATTTCATTTCTCCTTCCATCAATCTCGATTTTCTCAATAGCTGGGCAGCAATGCTTCAGGTAAAAGATCCTAATATGTCAACCGCAGATGCTTTGGCAAAAGTGAGCGATTCAGGATATCAGATTACTCAGGTATGGAGATTCATCGTTCGTCCTATCGCTATTGGCGGTATGCTTATGGGCGCTTGTTTCACCTTATTTAAAATGAGAAAAAGTCTTGGACAAGGTATTGCCAGAGCTATTGGTGATGTTCGTAAAGCTGCCGGTGGAACCAGCGTGGCTATGGACAGAACAGAAAAAGACATTTCTTTTGTTTGGATTATAGTAGGTATTCTTGGAGTAGCTTGCTTAACATTCTTCATCACATTTTTTGTATTTAATGCGAGTTTAATTGTTTCCATTGCTGCAGCCACAGTGCTTATTGTTCTTGCATTTTTGTTTGGAGCAGTTTCAGGATATCTGGTTGGAATCATGGGTTCAAGTAATAACCCTATCAGTGGTTTAACACTAACAGCACTTGTTGTTACTGCATTAATTCTGGTTGCTTTAGGTGTTACCGGAAAAGAAGGTATTGCTACAGTATTGGGCGTTGCAGCCATCGTATGCGTTTCTGCTGCTGTTGCCGGAGAAATGTTACAGGATTTAAAAGCCGGTCATATCTTAGGCGGTACCCCATGGAAAATGCAGATTGGAGATATCATAGGCGTTATATTAGCAGCTTCAGTAATGTTTGGCGTATTGGTTGTTTTAAACCAGGGTGATATTGCCAAAGGTATTAAAGAAGGCTACGAAGGCGGATTCGGTAGTAAGAACTTATCTGCTCCTCAGGCCAGTTTGATGGCGATGTTATCAAAAGGTATCGTTGGCGGACAAATGGCATGGCCTTTAATTATTGTAGGTATGCTGATGGGTCTCGGTTTAATTTTGATGCAGGTAAAAAGCCCGATGCTTGTTAGCGTGGGTATGTATTTGCCACTGGAAACAACTTTTGCAATTTTCTTAGGCGGTGTTGTTAAAGGCATTGTTGAAGCCATTGGTCAAAAGAAAAAATATTCGCTCGGTCAAAGTGTACGTATGGAGAATACCGGTGTGCTGCTTGCATCCGGGTTTATAGCGGGCGAGGCTCTGATGGGGCTGGTTTTTGCTCTGTTATACTTCATGAATGTTCCAACATTAACCATTTTTACTGAGCCTTCATTCCTGGTAAGTATTGTTGTTTTACTCATCATTGCTTTTGTTTTGGTTTATTTCCCAGTTAAACACAGAGGCGCTGCTGACGAACCACCACCACCAAGTGGAAACTTCTAATAAAAATTTTAATGGGATTTTGTTTTGCAGAATCCCATTTTTTTTATTTTTACAGTTTCTAAATTTAGCATGAAGAAAAAAGTAGCATTAGTATTATCAAGTGGCGGATGCCGGGGGCTTGCGCACATTGGAGTGATAGAAGAATTGCTTAAGGATGGTTACGAAATATCATCTATAGCAGGTTCTTCTATGGGATCATTAGTTTGTGGTGTATATGCATCAGGCAATCTGGAAAAATTTAAAAGCTGGATTTGCAGTCTCGATGCAATTGATGTTTTTGATTTGATGGATTTCACTTTTGCAGGACAAGGTTTTATTAAAGCCGAACGTTTTTTTCACGCGCTTGAAGATTTTATCGGATGTAAAACTTTTGAAGAACTGAAAATACCTGCAGCCATTGTTTCAACAGATATCACACGTCGTCAGGAGGTAGTTTTCGATAAAGGCAATCTGCTTATGGCTATAAGGGCATCAGTAGCCTTGCCATCAATTGTAACACCAGTTTTTTATAAAGAAATGATATTGGTAGATGGCGGAGTGATTAATCCGATTCCTGTAGATTGTGTGGTTCGAACCGAAGGCGATATATTGGTAGTGGTTGATGTCAATTCCAATATCCCTTATATTAAACCTGATTTTGTGGAAATCCCTAAACAAAAAAAAGAATTCTCATTTAAACGTAAGGCGTTTGAGTTTGCAAAATCCTCATTTAATATCCTGACAGGAGAAAAAACAAATACTGCCAGTAAAATGAACTATTTAAGCGTGCTCGACAAAACTTTTGATGTGATGCAGGATAGAATATGCCAATTAACCATCAGCCAGGGGAAGCCCGACCTCGATATAGATATTTCGCGTGATGCAGCATCTACCTTCGAATTTTATCGTGCTCAGGAACTTATTGAAGCAGGTAGAGCAGCCTATCATTTATCCAAAAACAAAAATATTAATTCCCAAAGAAACTAAAATGAACTTTTTTAAACGTCGTAAAATACTTAAGCAATTAAATTATCTGGATGCTACTCCGGTGCAAAAATGCAAATTCAACCTCAACGAGGAAGGTATAGTTACCCTGATTGTCCCTAAATTCAAGAACGAGAAATTCAATCAATGGTTTCTTCATCAAAGAAAAAGATTCTTTAATATTGCTCTCGACGAAATAGGCTCAGTGGTTTGGCAGCAGATTGATGGGCAACGAAAAGTTTATGAAATCTGCAATAAATCATCAGAGATATTAGGAGAAAAAATTCATCCTGTAGAACATAGGGTAACAAAATTTTTGACCATGCTTTACGAAGCAAGATATATTTCGTTTAAAGAAATCGAAGAATAAGTTTAAAGAGGGGTTCTAGAATTAGATATTTCGAGGCGGTCAACCGAACGAAGTGAGCTCATGAGCACCTTTAAAAAATAGTTTACGAATAACGTTTTTAAAAGCGCAGTTTACTCAGGTAAATGAGCATTTTAAAATCGAAGACTAACGATGAAAAATCAATTTATAGAACTCCTGTAAAGAGTTTATTTTCTGATAACCGTTATCATCCCCTTGATTACACCCTTACTGTTGTTTTTATTCTTATACGTTAGTATATAATAATAAGTTCCATCAGCAAGATTTTGGGCTTCCCAATCATTTTGATAGGAGTTTTTCTCATAAACCACTTTGCCTGATCTATCGGCAATCATAATGCTATTATCAACAAACTTATCCAGATTTTTGATAATAAGAACATCATTAAATCCATCTCCGTTTGGAGTTATCACATTGGGGATTTCTATTTTGTATTCCTGATTGTCATTTGCATTTTCAGTGGTATCTCTGTCAGCAGGAGTATTATCATGAATCATCGTTTGAATATCCTCGGTTTTATCTTCAGTTTTTGCAGATGAAACCACTTTATTATCCTGATTCAATCGGTGAATATAATTAACCAGCGCATTTACATTATTGGCAACTGTGTTGTTTTGCCCAACAACCGTATTATTAGCTGCGGCTTGTTGAGAAACAATATTGTTGTTATCCTTTACCTTATTGTCAGAAACAACAGTGTCTTTTTGCTGTATTGTATTTGCTTTATTATGATTGGTAACCAGAGGCAAATTAGCGACAGAGGGTTGTTGTGAGTTATCTATTTCCTGATTAGCCACATTTACCTGTTGTTTATTATCATTTACTGGAACTACCTTTTCCTCAGTTTTTAGAGTTGTTTTGTCAACCAGATTAGAAATAACCACCGTTGAACCATAAACCAGACCTACCGCCAGACAGGCAGCAGCAGCATAGCTTACCCAAATCTTTACCTGCATGGCCAGGTTGGTATGTTGTGAAGAAAAACTTTGTTTGAGTTTTTTAAATCTTACAAATTCCGACACATCCTTTTTCAACAATTTAGAATTCACCTTCCCCCACAAATGCGTAGAAGGTTCAGCCTGATAATTATCAAGTACGCTTTTCAGATATTCATCCAAATTATTAAGGCCGTTATTCATTTGTTCAATCATTTTATTCTTTGTCTATCTTCCGACAGTTTTTCTTGTATTATTTTTTTTGCTTTTGATAATTGCGATTTTGATGTACCAATATTTATGTCAAGCATTTGAGCAATTTCTTTGTGTTTGTATCCTTCAATAATGTAAAGATTCAGCACCATTCTATATCCTTCAGGCAAATCCTGAATTGTTTTTAGAACCTTTTCGGCCGGATAATAATCTGGAATAATAAAATTTTCCAAATCGTCCACATCCGTTTCGGCTATTTCGTCGAAGTCCTCATGATAATAATGCTTCAGGTTTTTTTTATAATTATTTATGGCAGTATTCACCACCACTCTTCTTATCCATGTGCCAAT
>CAYYQJ010000118.1:0-7518 GCA_964473775.1 uncultured Bacteroidales bacterium
GACACCGCTATGCCACGAATATCCAGATTCTGAAGCAGCATTTCGCTTTTGTAAGGCTCAGGAAAAGCAACACTTATCAGATTATACAATCCATTTTTGTCGGAATCGGCATGATAAACCAATCCGGGGAAATGAGTGTTTAACTGCTCAACGAAATAAGTCTTCAAACCTGAAATGTAAGCGGTATTTTTATCCATATCGCGGTAAGCCACTTCAAATGCTTTGGCCATACCCACTATCCCATAAGTGTTTTCGGTGCCCGAGCGCATATTCCGTTCCTGCCCGCCACCGGTTATAAGGGGTTTTATTTTGATATTACCGGATACGTACAAGAAACCAATCCCCTTAGGCCCGTGAAATTTATGAGCAGAACAAGTAGCAAAATCGGGCTGAATCACCGAAAGGTCGTTGGGATATTTGCCAAAAGTCTGAACCATATCGCAAAGAAACAAAGCCTGATTGGCTTTGCAAATGTGCGAAACCTTTTCCACAGCATTGATGACGCCAAGTTCGTTATTTGCATGCATCATAATAACCAGAGCTTTATCGCCGGTTTCGAGCAACTCATTCAGTTTTTCGTAATCAGGATTGGCCTTATTATCAACAGAAATAAAAGAAACCTCCAGCGCATACTCTTTGATAAGAACATCAATGGCATGCAACACAGCATGATGTTCCATTGGGCTGGTAATAATTCGACGTACACCTAAATCTTTAACTGCACCATAAATAGCAGTAGTGATGGCTTCGGTGGCTGTGGAAGTAAAATAGATTTCGGAGGCATTTACCTTCAGATATCCTGCAATTTCTATACGGGCTTCTTCGAGCAAAACCCTGCATTCGCGCCCAAAAGAATGAACAGAAGAAGGGTTGCCGAAAACGTGTTTCATTACATAACACATTCGTTCATACACCTCAGCATCCAAAGGCGTAGTGGCAGCATTATCAAGATAAATCATCTGTTTTGATTAATTGTAAGCTTAGTCTTCCGGTGGTGTATCCTTCAATAATTCCTTAATATCACTCATCATTTTTTTGGCCTGATTTTCAGCCTTAACAATAGAATCGCTTTCGGAATAAATCCTGATAATAGGCTCGGTGTTTGATTTTCGTAAATGCACCCAACCGTTGTCGATATCAATTCTTACTCCGTCGATATCATTTATGTTGAATTTTTTATATTGAAGTTTTATTTTTTCAAGAATCATGTTCAAATCAACATCGCCGCTGATTTCAATTTTATTTTTAGAGATAAAATAATCGGGATATTTGGCTCTGAGTTTCGAACAACTGAGTTTTGATTTAGCCAGATGCGACAAAAACAAGGCAATACCTACCAGTGCATCGCGGCCATAATGGAATTCGGGATAAATAACTCCTCCATTTCCCTCCCCTCCTATCACGGCGTTTTTCAGTTTCATTTGCGCCACTACATTCACCTCGCCAACAGCCGAAGTAAAATACTCCTGACCATATTCTACGGTTAAATCGCGTAAAGCGGCTGTTGAAGAAAGATTGGAAACTGTGGCACCTGGCGTGTTTTGCAACACATAATCAGCTACTGCCACCAGCGTATATTCTTCTCCAAACATTTCGCCGTCTTCGCACACAATGGCAAGGCGATCCACATCCGGATCCACAACAAAACCAACATGCGATTTATTATTCACAACAGTCTCAGAAAGTTCTCCCAGATTTTCAGGCAATGGTTCAGGATTGTGAGGAAAAATACCATTGGGTTCGCAAAAGAGCTCGTTAACACGGGCAACACCAAGTTCTTTCAACAATTTCGGAATGACAAGCCCACCAGTCGAATTCACACAATCAACCGTTACATTGAATTTGGCTTTTCTGATAGACTCAACATCAACCAGCGACAACTGAAGAATCTTTTGAATATGCAAATCGATGAAGGTATCGTTTTCGGAGTATTTCCCGAGTTTTGAGGCTTCCGAATAAACAACATCGGTGTTATCAGCAATGGCAAGTACCTGAGATGCTTCTTCATTATTCAGAAATTCGCCAGTGTGACTCAATAGTTTTAAGGCATTCCATTGAGAAGGATTGTGGCTTGCAGTGATGATAATTCCACCTTGTGCCTGCAATTCGATAACTGCCACTTCCACCGTTGGCGTAGTGGATAAACCAACATCAATTACATCAAAACCCAAAGACATGAGCGTGCCGCATACCAATTTGTTAACCATTTCGCCGGAAATGCGGGCATCACGGCCTACAACAATTTTCTTTCCGGCATTTTTCATCAATATAAATGATGCAAAAGCACTAGTGTATTTAACAACATCGCAAGGATTTAAGCCTTCGCCGGTCTTGCCTCCAATGGTTCCTCGTATGCCCGATATAGATTTTATTAAAGTCATTTCAGTAGTTTGGTTTTGTGAATGCAAAGTTATTTATTTGGCGGTTTTAATCAGTAATTATTTTTTATTTTTATTGAAAAAATTCAGTAATATATTTCTATACAGTAAGTTCATTTATTTGTTTGGGTTATTGAGTTAATGGGTGAATTAAGTTTATTGGACTTTTTGAGATGCTTATGAGAACTGAGGTATTGAGTAAATAGGTTACTTTGTATTGGGTGATAGGTGATGTTCAAGCTATAAATTTTCAAATGGGCTAGATCGTTAAAAGGCTTGAATGCAAACCTATGTTGATAATTATAAAATTTTGTTTAAAACTTTGCACCCTGGTAACGCCAATTTTTATACCTTTGCATAAGATATTCAATATATGGGTGATTATTTTGAAAATTTTGAGGATTACGAGCATATTGAGGTAGCTTCTTTGGTTGATCGCTTCGAAAATATGGTCAGGAAAAACGAGCCTGTTTTTTTTGATGTATATGAATTTGAGGATATTATTGACTTTTACTTTGAAGCAAATAATCTGAAGAAATCGAATATTGCCTTACAATACGCTATTGATTTACATCCCGGTTCGGTACCATTACTGCTTCGTATGGCGATGTTGTATGCCACAAAAAATGACACGGATAAAGCACTGTCGGTATTAAAGACTCTGGAATATAACGAGGAGGAAGAAACCGAAATTACTTTCACAAAAGCGTCCATTTATAGCCAGTTAAAGCTTTATAATAAGTCGATTGAAGAATATAAAAAACTAATTGACAATTGGGATGATCAGGCAGAAATTTACCTGAATATTGCCTTTGAATATGAAAATATGGGCAATTATAACAAAGCCATAGGTTATTTAAAAAAGGCCATTGAAAACGACCCTACCAATGATAATCTGCTTTATGAACTTGGCTATTGTTATGAAATATTAAACCGTACTGAAGAATCGGTTAAGTTTTTTACACAATATATTGAAAACAATCCCTACTCAGATATTGCCTGGTTTAATTTAGCAATTGCTTACAGTAACACTGAACTTTACGAAAAATCAATAGAAGCCAACGATTTTGTTATTGCCATAAATCCGAAATTTACTTCTGCCTTTTTCAACAAAGCCAATGCTTTGGTTGAATTGGAAAGATTTGTAGAAGCTATTGAAGTATTTAACGAACTTCTATTGCTGGATGAGCCTGACGCCATGGCCTATTATTATATTGGTGAATGTTACGAAAAGCTGTCGGATTGGGATTTAGCGATAGAATATTATAACAAAGCCCTTGAACTGGATGAGTATATTGCAGAGGCATGGATTGGACTCGGAGCAGTTTATGAAGAACTGAATAACAATCAGAAAGCCTTGATGTATATAAATAAAGCCGTTGAAGTGGAACCGATTAATGGTGACTTTTGGTACATTCTGGGCGATTTGCAGGCTAAAATGGATTTGAATGAACAAGCATTGAAAACCTACCATAAAGTAGCAGAACTCGATTCAGGTAATTCTGATATTTGGCTTGACTTATCAGAAATGTATTATGATGATCAGCGTTACGATAAGGCTATAAAAATGATTTTAAAAGGCATTGGACTTCAGCCTAAAAATGCATCCTTAGTGTATAGACATTCAGCCTATTTATACCTCACCGGTAATGTAAAAGAATCGCAAAAACGATTTGAAGAAGCTCTTTATATGGATATTACCAAACACAATGATTTTTTTGAATTTGCTCCTGAATTAAGCTTAAACCCAACATTTTTGGATTTGGTTGAATTATATAAATCAAAACTCTAAAGCATGAATTTCCATCTTCCTAATCTGCCTGAACGACCTGTAAAACCCAGAGAAAAAGGTATTACTATGGTGATGGATAAAGGTCTTAGCCTGGCGGAAGCACAAAATCTGATTTCATCATCAGGTCATCTGATTGATTTTATCAAGCTTGGTTTTGGAACCTCTTTAATTACTGGTAATCTGGAGAAAAAAATTGAGTTTTATAATGATTCGGACATAAAGGTATATCTGGGAGGCACTTTGTTTGAAGCTTTTGTGATAAGAAATGCCTTTGAAGATTATGTGAAACTTTTGAACAAACTTAAACTTACTACTGTAGAAATATCAGATGGATCTATGGTGATGAAAACAGAGGATAAGTGCAAATATATTAACCTACTTTCTAAAAATTTCCTGGTGATTTCTGAAGTAGGTTCTAAAGATGCCAGTGTTCACATCTCTACAGATGACTGGATTAAACTAATGAAGTCTGAGCTTGAAGCAGGGAGTTGGAAAGTAATTGCCGAAGCCAGAGAAAGTGGAAATGTGGGGATTTATGATGCCGGAGGAAAAGCAAATAGCAATATGATAAGCGAAATTTCGGTGCACATCGACCCCAACCTGATAATTTGGGAAGCGCCCATAAAAACGCAACATGTATGGTTTATCAAACAATTTGGTTCTAATGTAAATTTAGGAAACATTGCTAACAATGAAGTTATTGCTTTAGAAACATTGCGCCTTGGTTTAAGAGGAGATACATTTATGGATTTCCTGCCTGAAGAATTAAAAAAATAAAAAATAAGTAAAAATATTACAATGATGTTTCTACAAAAAATATTATCTACTACAACTACTGTTCAGGCACATGAGTCGGGTTTAACAGCATGGGTAGCATCAACTGCAACTCATTTTATTGATACTACACATTATATCGGCATAATGATTTTAATGATGTTAGAAAGTATGGTTGCTCCTGTACCAAGTGAAGCTGTAATGCCATTTGCAGGAATGCTTATTTTTAAAGCTGAACATCCTTTACAATTTCCAAATTTAGAATTTACACCAACGTGGTTTGGTGTTATATTTTTCAGCACATTAGGAAGTATACTTGGTTCTTTGATAGGTTATTGGATGGGTGCTTGGGGTGGCAGACCATTGGTAGAGAAATGGGGGAAATATTTGCTTCTTGATAAACACGATTTGAATTTAACCGAAAAATGGTTTAATAAACGGGGAGATATTGCCGTCTTTGTTTGTCGCTTCATACCGGTAGTACGCCATTTGATTTCAATTCCAGCCGGAATGGGAAGAATGAATCTTTGGAAATTTTCCATTTATACTATTATTGGAGCTGCAATGTGGAATACTATTTTAACTGTTGCAGGATATTATCTACAGGAAAAATGGGGTGATATAATGAAATACAGCCATATAATTGATTATTTTATTGTCGCTATAATAGCAATAGTTGTGAGTTACTACGGTTACAAATTGTATACAAATCGCAAAAAAGAAAAAGCTATCTAAATTATTATGAGAAATTTTGGAATTATCGGCTTTCCTCTTGAGCATTCATTTTCAGAAAAATATTTTACTGAAAAGTTTTCGCGTGAGAATATTGAAGATTGCAGTTTTACTGCTTATGCCTTGCAATCGATAGAAGAATTTCCTAAATTGATAAGAACAGTTAAGTTGGATGGTTTAAGTGTTACTATTCCCTTTAAAGAAGCCATCATCCCTTACCTTGACTATATTGACGACGAGGCGAAAGCTGTTGGCGCGGTAAACTGTATTAAATTTGATCACTCGAAAGAGACTCCAATTTTGTCAGGATATAATACCGATGTTTTTGGTTTTGAAACCTTACTTAAAAAGGTAAGGATGCCAAAACAAGTAAAAGCATTAGTTCTTGGAACTGGTGGAGCCTCAAAGGCTGTTGTTTATGTTCTGAATAAATTAAAAATTGAATGCAGTGTTGTGTCAAGAAAACCTTCTTCAAGAGAGCTAATAAATTATCATGAAGTCAACCAGGATATCATGCTTTCACATCTGCTTATTATTAACACCACCCCAGTTGGTATGTTTCCAGATGTAAAAAAATGTCCGGATATTTTGTATCAATTTATCCATTCGGAGCATGTTTTTGTTGATTTAATCTACAATCCATCGCGAACTTTGTTCCTAAAAATAGCCGAAAAGCAAGGTGTCCGAATTACAAATGGTTTAAATATGCTTCATGCTCAAGCAGATAAGTCTTGGGAAATTTGGAATAAATAATTTTTATTTTTTCTTTGTAAATAATAAAAAATGTGTAAATTTGCACTCGCTAATCAGGTTTGGTAGTTCAGTTGGTTAGAATACGTGCCTGTCACGCACGGGGTCGCGGGTTCGAGTCCCGTCCAGACCGCCTATAGGTTAAAGATAACCTCGATTAAAACAACAAAAGCTCCTGTAATTCAGGGGCTTTTTTGTTTTCTGTTGGTAAATGTTAAAGATAATTACTGTTTAAACCGCCTTATTGTTGTACTTTTGTTTTTCTCCTGTTTAACTTTTCAAGAAAAAAGAAAAACAATTTTGGAGAAAGTAAAACAAATACTATAACCAATGTCAGTATCAATTAAAACAGTCAGAAAAAAAGTTGTCAAAAAGGATGGACAATCTCAAATCCTACTCAGGGTTATTATTGATAGGCAAATTAAACACTATAACACCGAACAATGTGTTGAGCCTAAGTATTGGGATGATAACAAAAATGTAGTGAGAAATACCTATCCACTTCAAATTAAATTGCAAAACCTTATCAATACCTTTGAATATAAGGCTAAACAAGTGATTTATGACTTACAGAATGATAATGTTTCTATCACCTTTGAAAACTTCGAAAGTTTATTCTTAGGGATACAGGTTTATAGTAAGGATTTCTTTGTACTGGCAAAGGATTATGTTGAGAAAAATAAACACCTGTACGCAAGTGCTACTTATAAACTCTTTGGCTATGAACTTAACAAACTCGCTTTGTATAAGCCTATTGTTTACGTTCAGGATATCAACTATAATTTCTACAAAGGTTATGAGCAACATCTATACAACATAGGGAATGCCACAAATACGGTTGCAAAGAGTATCAAAAAGATTAGGGCCTTAGAGAATGCTTTGTTTAAGGCAGGACTATTAAAGAAAACAAACTCCGATAGTTTTAAGATTAAACAAGTAGCATCAAACAGGGCATACCTGACCTTAGATGAACTTAAAATCTTAGATGAGCAATACACCAAACGTTTGAAGGATTTATGCAGTAAGTATTGGGGGGATTTCCGCAGACACTTCAAAGTTAGCGATTCTGCCCCCCCAATACTTATTGCATAA
>CAYYQJ010000119.1:0-7513 GCA_964473775.1 uncultured Bacteroidales bacterium
GAAGAATTAAAAAAACAAATACTCTTGTTGAAGTTAAAAGATGGAGAAAGTGTAGTATTAAAAAAGGGCACAAACCAACGAATAATAATTAGCTACTCAGAACAAAGAGCCAAGAAGGACGCCTATAATAGAAAAACAGGGATAGAAAAGCTTGAAAAGAATTTAGATGCTGGCAAACTCACCAAGAAGCACATCAATAATAAAGGATACAACAAGTACTTAACCTTGAAAGGTGAAATTGAAATAACCATAGATTATCAAAAGTATGAAGACGATGCCAAATGGGATGGATTAAAAGGCTATTTGACCAACACGGATTTCCCAAAAGAAGATATTATTGCTCATTATAAAAAACTTTGGAATGTTGAAAAAACATTCAGAATATCAAAAACAGATTTAAAGATACGACCGATCTATCATCATTTGAAAAGAAGGATAGAATCACACATTTGCATTGCTTTTGCTGCATGTGTATTGTATAAAGAACTTGAAAGGCAATTAAAGGAGAAAAAATCTGAACTTAGCCCTGAAAAAGCAATAGATATTTTGAAAACAATTTATTCAATAACCATCACTACTCCATACTCAAATACAAGCTATACAAGGATTTTAATTAAAAACGAAGAGCAAGTTCAACTACTCAAAATGTTTGATGTTGAATTAGGGTGTCCCAGTGCGTAAAACAGGAAGAAATTGAAATATACTGATTTGCTTATAAATATATTTAGAAAAACAAACAGAAAAGCTAATTGGAGGTAAATATAGCCCGAAAAGGGGGTAAAATTCTCTTCGCAGATAAAAATGTAGTGTTAGCAGATGTCAGGGTTGTATTAGCAGAAGTGGAGGTAGTGTCCGCAGGTGGTAAAACAATGTTAGCAGATGATGAAGTTGTATCCGCAGAGGTCAGGGTTCATTCCGCAGATGATAAAATTCCCTCAGCAGATAAAGGGGGTCTATCCGCAGATGTCGAAGTTCTCTCCGCAGGTGTCGGAGTTCAGTCCGCAGATGTCGGGGTTCAGTCCGCAGCCAAAATTGTTCAAAAATTTTGGCTGCTAACTAAAGATTTTCAGCTAATAAGCGATTTTTGACTTTTGCGGATAATAATTGCTTTATATCTAACAATGTTTATATATAAAATCAGAAAATTCCATTGTCAACTCACATCCTTTTTTATATGACAAATCTATCTGAAAGATTAAAAAGTAAAATTCCGACAGATGCGAAGGTTGCATTTTTATTAAATGAGAAGAAACAAGGAATATACAAAGCCAACCTATCGGTGCTAAAGGCAAACCGATCGATGCTAAAGGCAAACCGATCGATGCTAAAGGAGAACCGATCGGTACTAAAGGCAAACCGATCGGTGCTAAAGGAGGAACGATCGGTGCTAAAGGAAGAACGGCTTTTATTGAAAAAAATACTCTGAAAAAAATCTATCTCGATGTTCTCCAGGTCATCAAATAGGCTGATTTAAAATACTTCAGCCATTTGCTATCGGCCATATAATTTAAAGTCATCAGAGTTGGATTTCCTTTTGGATTTTGTTTGAAATCGCGCATGGCCATTTTAACTGCTAACTGCTGTTGTATTCCTTTTGAGGATTTTTGTGGATATGAAATTTTTTCAAGAGTTTTCAGGCAGACAAGGGCATCTTCATATTTGTTTTTCGAAGCAAGGTAATCGAAGGATTTCAGGATAAATAAGGTGTCATTAGAAACGGAAATCATATCAACCAATCCTGGGTGTATCATGCCTGTGTTGATCAGTTGGTTTTGCAGATAATAGTTTTCGCCTTCGTTATAATAATAAAAATAATCAGCGTAGTTTTTTGATTGGTAGGCTTGTTGCGATTTTTGCATCAGCTTTTGGTAGGCAGCATTTTTCTGAACCATTTTCTTGTCCGACATTGCCTTATCGGCATCGATATGGCATTCCGGATATTTTTCTGAAATATTTATACCTACTGCAAGTTGTTCATCGGCAAGCAGGAAATTCTGACGAATTATATTGTAATTGGCAGCAGTATAAATACTATCGAAACGGCTTTTTTGTTGCACACATTTTGTAGAAAATATGCGTTCAGTCAATTCAGCAGCTTTGGCGTTTATTTCATTATCATTATTTAAAAGATGTAAAGCCTGACTTTTATGGATAGAATTCATTGCAGCATTTGCAGAATCTATCTGTAAAAGATTAATAAAACTTTCAACAGATTGCAATTTTGCCATAATAATAGGTTTCCCGGTAACTTTAATAAGCGAATCGAGTTTTTTATCTTTTTTTAAATAAAACTTTTGTTCCAGCGATTTGGCCTCATCAAAGTATCGCAAAGCCAATGGATATTCCTGAATGCTGCAATACATCATTCCCTGATGGATATTGTCTTTATACGCCACGGTTTTAATTTTTACAAACAATGTATCTACAGCATAGGATACTGCAACTTCCTTTTCATTTTTTGATTGAAAATCTACTGCTTCATTTAAAGTTTGTTCAGAAAGATGTTCCTGTCCTGACAACAATTGTTCCTGACTCTTTTTAATCAAACTTTTATAAATGCCATTTTTTGCTTTCGAAACACTATTTAAATAAGCAACAGGAAGTACTAATTGATTGCTATCGCTCACTTTCCTGACTTTTTCCAGAAAAAACAAAGCTTTACTGAAATTATGCTGAGCATTCAGGGTATCACTTTTGGTAATATAAACGGATAAGAGTTTTTCGAGTTTTAGCTTGGCTTCTGCATTGCTGATAATATCAGCAGGGTTTAACTTCTGATATTTCATTGCTTCCTGAATGTAAATTTCAGCCAGATCAAGTTTTCCGTTTTCCATGGCTCTTTGCGAAACACTTAAATAAGACTGGTAGATGCCGAATTTAGCACTTGCAAGGCCTTTCACTTGCTTGTCAGCACAATTATAGCCCGGCAAATCGGAACAAAATTTGATACAATGTTCAAATAATTCTATGGCTTCATTGAATTTTTCAACCCTAACATATTCTTGGCCCACCGATATCATTTTGTTGTAAACAGTATCAGCAAAAAGCAAAACCTGTTTTTGTAAGACCCCATCGGGATTCAGTTTTTGAAGAATATGAGTTATTACATTAGAAGTATTAAACAGACTGTCGCGACGATACCACAGCTTAGCCAATTCGAATTGAGTAGGAGCGAAGTTGGGATTATACAATGCCGAACTATTAAAACTGGTTTGAGCTTTTGCAATGTCGCCTTTTTGAAGTGATTGAATTCCTTTTTGATAATAGATTTTATCCAGATTGCTAATTTTGTCATTCATTTGCTTGCGCAATAAGAAAAGTGAATCTGAAAAGGAGTTTATTTTATCAATGAGTTTCACAGGGTCGTTATCCGAAAGCTTAAGTTTTCCGGGAAAATCCATTTGATAAAGTTTCTCGAAGGCTTTTTCTACATCTTTTAATTTGATATCATACACAATAATCATATCGGTATTGCCAAAATCGATGGTGCGCAGTTGTTGCATATAGCTTTCGATGAGCGGTCCTGAAAGGAAATAATCATCAATCTGTTTCAGTTTGGCTGTAAATCTTTCGATAGAATTATTGTCGAATTCAAATTTCAGGTTGCTGACTTCAATCTTGTATTTCTTCAATTTACAGGTATCCGTAAATGAAAATGAAGCTGCTTTATTGTATCCTGATTGCAAAGGTGCAGCAACAATATCCTGATTAATTAAGGGTGTTGATTGGATTCCGTATATCTGCACATGCATTGAACAAAAATTGGGAATAAGCGCTTCGTTAATAGAAAAACCCCTATAAAATGCATCTCCTTTACAAGTGAAATCTGTAAACTCTATGGTAGCAATGTAATGATTTGCCGATTCTTCAATTATTCTGTAAACTTTATTGAAGTTGTAATTATACTGAGTAAATTCTATTTTCTTTTGTGCGCAACGTGCAATCTCTCCGATAAAATAATTGGTGTTTACTTGTGGCCCTTCGGGAGTTTTTATAAATGAAACAGGCAAATCAGCCTTTTCTTCAGTTTGATAAACCACGTTAATCTGGCCCTTGCTGACACAAAAAACATGAATCAAAATAATTAAAAACAAAAATCGGCGCACTACGGTCATATTATTTACAAAGGTTGTAATAACATGCTTATGAAATAAAGAATTTGAAAAAAACTATTAACATTCTTATGTTAAAAGCTTCGATGGGCATTGAAACAACCTGATAATTTTAAGTCAGATTGCTTAAAAGCCTGATACAATCTTTGGCTTCTTTTACATCATGAACTCTTAAAATGTTTGCTTTGGCCAATAATGCCAAGGTATTAAGTGCTATGGTACCGTTCAAAGCCTTTTCAGGAGTTGATTGTAGTGTTTTCCATATCATCGATTTGCGTGAGATGCCTATCAATAATGGATTGTCAAAGGTTTGAAAAATATTCAGGTCTTCCATCAAACTGAAATTATGTTCTGTGGTTTTTCCAAAGCCAAAACCGGGATCAATTATGATATCAGAAAGTCCCAAACTGTGTAAATGATTTATTCTTTCGGAGAAAAATGCAATGATTTCTTTCAACACATTATTATATGAAGGGCTCAGATGCATGGTTTCCGGAATTCCTTTGATATGCATTAAAATATACGGGACTTTTAGTCGGGCCATAGTTTCAAACATTCTTGAATCAATGGTGCCGCCTGAAATGTCGTTGATGATGGCTGCACCGGAATCAATAGATTGAGAAGCAACCGAAGCATGATAGGTGTCAACTGAGATTACGGTTTCAGGAAAATGTTTTAATATAGATTTCAGAACTTTTGTGATTTGTTTGCTTTCTTCAATTTTATCCGAAAGTTTTGATCCAGGACGTGTTGATACACATCCAATGTCAATAATATCAGCTCCTTCTGTAAGCATTAATTCGGTTTGATCCAGCCATTCTTTTTCGGTGTTGTAGCGACTTCCATCGTAAAATGAATCTTTGGTTTCGTTCAAAATTCCCATCACCAAAGGATTTTCCAGAGACAAGAGTTTGCCACGACAATTCAGTAACTTCTTTTTCGAAGACCTGCAATCTTGTTTTTTTACTATATTTGCGTCCAATATTTTTTTTACAAAATTAAGATTTTTACATGGACCAAACCAAAAAACAATATTTTGATGTAGTTGCCCTTTGTCGCGAGCTGTTTGTTAAAAAGATGAAAGATTACGGAACTGCCTGGCGCATATTACGTCCATCCTCGCTTACCGATCAAATTTACATTAAGGCCCAACGCATTCGCAGTATAGAAGATAAAGGAGCTCAAAAGGTAGCCGAAGGTGTTGCTGATGAATTTATCGGCATCATTAATTATTCCATCATGGCATTAATTCAGCTTGAATTGAATAATTATGATCATCTGGATTTGGAAGTGGATAGGGCTACAGCTTTTTACGATAAGTACTTTAATGCTGCATTCACTTTGATGGAAGATAAAAATCATGATTATGGTGAAGCCTGGCGTGATATGAGAGTGAGTTCGCTGACAGATATTATATTAATGAAAATTTTCAGAACCAAACAAATAGAAGATAATAATGGTATTACTCAGGTTTCGGAAGGAGTGGATGCCAATTATTACGACATGATTAATTATGCGGTTTTTGCTTTGATTAAAATTAATGGAATAAAATAAAACTTTATGAGTACTAATCTAATTGTAATTCTTGTGATTATTGCAGTAGCTTTCTGCGATTTTCTGCTTTATGTTTTCTCAAAACGTATGCGACCTTTCTCTTTGATTCTTGCACGAGTGCTGCTAGGACTGGTGTTTATTTATTCAGGATTTGTGAAAGCTGTGGACCCCTTAGGTTCTATGTATAAATTCAATGATTATTTTCAGGCTTTTGGGATGTCGTGGTTGCAAAGTTTGTCATTAGCTTTAGGATTCTTGTTGTTTTCACTGGAATTCATTTTAGGCTTTGCATATTTGTTCAATGCCCGAATCAAAATGTTGTCGTGGCTGATGATGTTGTTTATGACTTTCTTTTTTATACTGACATTTATTCTTGCAATTAAAAATCCTGTTTCCGATTGCGGCTGTTTTGGCGATGCTTTGATTCTTACTAACTGGGAAACCTTTTTCAAAAACATTGCGCTCATGATTTTTGCTTTGATCATTTTTAATGCCCGTAATAAAATGAGTAACCGTTATCCTAAGGTAACCCAAAACGGTATAATTGCAGTGGGCTTGTTGATAATTGTATCTTTATCAACTTATAGTTACAGGTATTTGCCCATCATCGATTTTATGCATTGGAAAGTTGGAACTCAGATTTCAAAAGAAGTGGTGGATACACCTGAAATTGCCGATCTCTCTTTAATTTATAAAAACAAAGAAACGGGGGAGAAGCTTGAATATACCAGCAAAACCCTGCCTTGGAAAGATACAGCTTTCTTTAAAAAACTTGAATTTGTTGAACAAAAAAAGAAAGTGATTCAGGAATATAAACCGGCACCCATTCATGATTTTATGGTTGATGACTCCAATAAAGTGAATCATAATTTGGAAATTATAAGCAATCCTCATTATCAGTTTCTTCTTATTAGCTACGATTTGTCTCATGCCGAACCTTCGGTGTTTGAGTCTTTGAATGCGTTTTATGAACAATGTGCGAAGGATTCAGTAGGTTTTGCTGCATTGTGTGGTTCCGATTTCGTTTCTATGTATCAGTTTGCACAAAAAAATAATGCTAAGTATAATTTTTATGGAGTGGATGCCACCGCATTGAAGTCGGTGGTGCGTTCCAATCCGGGATTAGTATTGTTGAAAAACGGTGTGGTATTAGACAAATGGGCCTGGAGATGTTTTCCGGGTTACGATAAGTTTAAAGCAAAAATGCCAAAATACGAAAGCAAATTAGCAGAGATATTGAAAAATAATTCAGAGAAAAAATAGCATGTTGCGATATGTTGCAAAACGGCTGTTTTATGGATTTCTGGTACTTTTTGGAGTTGTAACAGTAGTTTTTCTGTTATTTAATGTGTTGCCTGCCGACCCTGCAAGGATGATGTTAGGCCAAAGGGCAGACATTGCATCCATTGAAGCAATCAACAAAGATTTGGGACGAGACAAGCCTTTGTTTACCCAATATCTGAATTATCTGAACGATTTGTCACCGATTTCTTTTCATAATTATAAGGATAAGGATAGTTACTTTTTTCTAGATAGTTCAAAATATGCCCCTTACAAAAAGCTTTGCAAGGTTTCGGCTCATAATGCTTTGGTTTTAAAAACACCCTATCTTCGCCGATCGTATCAAAGCAAGGCAAAAGTATCGGCTATTATGGCTGAAGCCCTTCCATTGACGGCATTGCTTGCAGTGGTTTCTATGTTGTTTGCCTCTTTATTCGGTGTTTTTATTGGGATTATTAGTGCCATAAAAAAAGATACCTGGTTCGATAGGCTGGCTATGTTTTTTTCGGTAATTGGGATGTCGGTGCCTTCATTTTTTGCAGCAATCGTTATTGCATGGGTGTTTG